>SFDP01000030.1 GCA_004558185.1 Lachnospiraceae bacterium
TAGGAATCCGGCAAGAGCTCCGGTTTACTGTTAGGTTTTGTTTTCACAAAAACTCTTGGGATAGGTTCTATCCCCGGACAGTTTCCTGTCCACTCTTTTCAAGAATTTTCGAGATTGCATTACTGTTTATTTGTCAAGGTGCTTGCCTGAATCAGGCTGCTGTGTCAGGGGATTTCCCTTGCGACAGCTTACTTATATTAGCATACCTTTTTTTTACTGTCAATTACTTTTTGCAAATAATTTTGAGGATTTTATTTCCAATGATTAAGTTTCGGTACCACTGCTTCCATATGTGCTCGAACCTGTTCTGCAGGCCAATTCTCATTTGCCATATGTTTTACACAAAAATCAATCAGTTCCTCTTTACTGGTATACTTGAATTCGCCATCTGCGTAGCACCACTTACAATATTCTTCATTGAAATCACCATTTGGCTCTTTACTAATTGCGGAATCATCAAGTGGCATTCCACAGCATTGGCATATCAGCTGCCTGGGTTCACCTAAGAGGGTATTGATTGAAACATCAAATACCCTGGATAACAGCTTTAGTGTGTCTGTATTAGGTATGGTTTCGCCATTTTCCCAACGAGATACAGCCTGTCTTGTAACCATAATTTTTTGTGCAAGTTCTTCTTGTGATAATCCGCTTTTGGTGCGGAGCTCTAAAATAACCCTCTTTGTCTCCATCGTTTTACCCTCCATAGGAAAAATATAGCACTTCTTCATCTTTCAGACAAGCAACTCGCTGTTACCATAGATTTTTTCACAGACAAACTGGAATTTATTTTTGATTCACAATTTACTCTTCAAGTAAATTTCCCACATGTTTTGTTTCAAAGAACATTTCTTTATTTGTAACAACAATTATAATTGCTGCAATAATAACAAAAATGGTTTGTATACATTTTGTTTCAGGAGTCATGTTTATCTTTTCCTGCATAATATTTATAAACAGATGAAAAATAATTGTTGCAAGCATACTTCTATTATTTTTTACATATACCCATGTCTGAAGGAAATCAAGCGGAATCACGCTAAAAAGAAAGTTAAGCATATACATGATTCCCATCTCTTTTAACCCAAACTGGTATGTTCCGGGTATCCAGAATAATGGAACATGCCACAAAGACCAAATACATCCAAAAATGATAGACTCCTTAAACCAGCTGTTGTACGCTCCAACAGCATCCTCTCCATACCCCCTCCAGCCAAACTCCTCTATGCAAGATGCCAATAAAATTGTAAGAAGTGCTGACGTACCACCTATAGAAAATGAAAAGTCTTCTGTAAATGAAAACTGTTTTATACTGCTGCCAAATAATACTGATGTACCAATAGAAGCAGCCACTATCATAGCAAATATTAGCACTGCAATTATTATATATTTAAGTTTGATTCTATAAAATCCAATCAACTTTTCCTTAAAATCATTAATGAGTGCTTTACTCTTAGATGTAAATACAGTTACAACTGCAACAACAGCAGGTGAAGCCATGCCAAGAAACATCCCAATATAAAGACCTATCCCTTCATTAAATAAAATTGCAAATAACCACCACAACCATGTGCATGTAAATGTAATCAAATAAAATCTGACTGGACGATATCTATATTTTTTCATGACTATACTCCTGCTTTTACAATCACAAGTTCACTCTTTATACCATTAAGCTCAATGTAATTGTCTGCTTCTTCTTCTGAAAAGTCATCAACCTTTTTCCCCTGTCTCTCATAATAAATATGAGTTGCTATTCCCTTTTTTGCGCTTCTAAATCTATAGTCTGCTGGAATTATAAGTCTTGATGTTGCTGACAATTGGTTAATCTCAAGAGCTCCCTCATGTGATAAAACTTTAATCTGCATATCAAGATTTGAATCTATCTCAATTTCACTTTTATTTCCCTGCAGAGTAATTTCTCCAATTTTCCCGTCTATCTCAATAAGTTCATTTTCTATATCAGTAATATTCAAGGTCCCTGCATTAACTGATAATTCTATTTTTCTAATATATTTAACCGGAATATAAATGCTAATAATCAAGCTCTCTTTTGCATCTGTTTCACTGGCTCCATTTAATCTGTTAAGATCAACATCAATACGATTCTTTATATCATCAATCTTTACTTTATAATCTGCCCGAAGATTCTTATAGATATTTGAAAACAATGCTACTACTATTTTCTCTCCATCATATGCCTTTAAATCTACAGCATGTGCTCCACCAAGCTTGATATCATAATTTTTCTTACCATCAATATCATATTCCGTACGACTTTCATAGACATAATCAGACTGCTTTTTCTCTGATTTCTCATTTGAAAGTAATTCATCTACTGATATCTGAAAAAGATCTGCTATTGCCATCAGATTTGTAATATCCGGTGTACCTGTTCCATTTTCCCACTTTGTAATGGCTTGTCTTGATACACCAATTTTCTCAGCCATCTTCTCCTGTGAGAGTCCCGCCTGTTTTCTGTAATGTTTAATTTGTTCTTCTAAAGTCACTTTTCTACCTCCACTTTCGGTTTGTTTTGCTTCTTTCATAGATTAGTAAATTAACCTTTACCAAACAAGAAACATTAGCTGTCATTTCATTATTTTTCTGCCACTTTCCGTAGCAATTCCCTAAAATAAAGAGTTTCCTATTGACTTTAGCGCTGTGTAAACTTTATTAATTTGTTATTTGAGTTTAATCTCATAATTGCGAAAAAAATAAATTACAAACATAGTGATTCCGATAATTACAATCAATCCTCCAACACCCGTTCCACTATTATTAGGATAGTAGTAATTTATCGCAAAATGTACAGGTGTAAGAAGTATTGCAATTGCCAACCATACCAGTTCTGTTCGCAGCAAACTTTTCTGTGCCCTATCCTTTTTTTCTTGTAACTCAAGCAAATTCTCTTCTGCCTTTTCTTTATAGTCATCCATAGCAATATGTTCCCCTGTCAGGAGTTCATTAACACTTATTTTTAAAAGATTACATAATTTAAGCATAATGGATACATCCGGCATGCTCTTACCATTTTCCCATTTAGATATTGCACGATCTGTAATACCTAATTTTTCAGCTAGAACTGCCTGCGTATAATTTTGCTCTTTTCTGCATTCTGCTATAAACTTTCCTATTTTTCCCTGATTCATTTCGGGAACCCTCCTTTCGCTATAAAGCCTATCTTATAGCCATAAATAATTCCATGAACCAACAGTTGATATTGTATAAATACAGTAAGATAAGATACTCAACCAACGGTTGATAATTTAAATATGCACGAAATGTACCACTTTTTATATCGCAGTTTATAGTCTAGTACAGCGAAAATTAAGTTTTGGATAGTTTGACGCAGAATATTTTTCTGAGAGTGATGCTTCCCAAACGCAGGCGTAGCGGGCTACGCTGAGGATTTTGAAGCTGTGCAATCGGAAAAATAGTCAAGTTATAGAGTCGGGTTATTTTGAAACCGTTATACTAGGAAGTCTAAACATACATTGAATATATATCATATATATGACACATATCAAAACTTCAAAATAAATGTTTATCCCCTTAATCTGTTTTCTGTTTTCAAATACACGGCTCTCTTGAAAACTTGAATTATCATCATCATTAGCTATAGTCGATGATATAATCTCTCCAAACAAGCCATGGGTGTTAATTATTCCGCAAGGTAAAACCGCCACTGAAACAGAAGCAGAGAATAGGATTATAAACAATCTAAGTAACCATTGCTTCTTTTCTTTCATATCCATTTCTCCATATTGGGTTGATCATAAAATAAGAATTTGTTACTTACCTTTTCTGATTTAGACTGATATAGGAATCGTAGGCTTTGGAACATTCTTCATATGGAAGAGATATCTTTTACAAATATCTTCTTCCCGCTTCGCTCAATTATAAAATTTCTGGCAACTGATTTCTTTTATTAAATTCAATAGAACACTGTAGGCGATATTTTCTATGAACCAAAAATACCATCGGCCAATGCCGATGGTATTTTCATCAACTGCCAAAGCAGTAACGGAGAAGGAGGGATTTGAACCCTCGCGCCGCTATTAACGACCTGCACCCTTTCCAGGGGTGTCCCTTCAGCCTCTTGGGTACTTCTCCAAAATTCTGACTCTGTGTTATACAGATATCCAATTAACAACGATACATTGAGATGGCCGAAATCTTTCTTCTGTACCGTTTAGCGGAGAGGATGGGATTCGAACCCATGCGCCCTTGCGGACAAACGGTTTTCAAGACCGCCTCGTTATGACCACTTCGATACCTCTCCATGTAAGTATCTTTCTGCTACATCTTTCCAGACGCAAAATTGATTTTAACAAAAATAGTATCGGCTGTCAACCTAAATTTTCATTTTCATTGCATTTCATTGTACTTTGTGTTTTCTAAACTTTCTTCGCCCTTGCTCCTGTCCGTCTTTTTCACTGCTTCTGTTCTTGAACCGCTCTGCTGCCTGCCAGAAAAGCCTCTGCCACCTTCATATCCTCCGGTGTGGTGATCTTAATATTTTCATAGCTCCCCTCTACCAGATGTACCTTTTCCCCTAAAAAATATTCTACCACCATAGCATCATCAGTGACCGGAATTTCCATCTTTTTCCCGCAGGCTTCCAGTGCCATCAATCTGTCGTAGGCCTCCTTAATCAGAGGAAAAGAAAAGGCCTGTGGCGTTTGTATCATCCAAACCCGGCTTCTATCCGGTGTGGATTCAATATTAAGCTGACTGTCTGCCAGCTTTATGGTATCCTTTACCGGCATCCCGGCTACACAGGCTCCATAAACAGCCGCCCCTTCTATACAGCGTTCAATGATTTCCTCTGTTAAAAAGGGTCTGGCACCATCCTGAATAAGCACATAATCGCAGTGATCCGCAGCCACCAGGCCCCGATAGACCGAATGGTAGCGTTCTTTTCCTCCGGCAACGATGGTTTTCACCTTGGTAAAGCCTCCGGCCTCCACGATTTCCTTTCGGCAATATTCCTCCTCACCTACACCGGTAACCAAAACCACCTCCGCCACCGGACTGCTTTCGAACGCTTCCAGGGAATAGGAGAGGATGGGCTTATCGCCCAGTAAAAGGTACTGCTTATGTACCTTACTTGCCATTCTTCTGCCCTGTCCCGCTGCAAGGCAGATAGCTACTGTCTTTTTTGACTTTTTCATAACCTCTCTCCCAGCTTCAGTCCCGGTACAGCATTCAACTCATAGCCGTGACGCACCCCTTTTTGATATTCATAATAAGCCGCTGTTCCAATCATGGCTGCATTGTCTGTACAGTAAATGGGAGAAGGGAAATAAAACCGGATCCCCCGCTGGCTGCAGGCATCTGCCAGAGCCTGGCGCAAATGACTGTTTGAGGCAACCCCACCGGCTATGGCGAAGGAAGAATAGCCCCGTTCTTTGACTGCTTTCATGGAGTGTTCCACCAACACATCCACCACCGCCTTTTGGAAAGAAGCGGCCACATCTGCCTGACAGACGGTTTCCCCCTTCATTTCACAGGTATTCAGGTAGTTAAGCACCGCCGATTTCAGCCCACTGAAGCTAAAATCATACTCATTCTCCGCTACTTTAGCTCTGGGAAAATGAATTGCCTCGGGATTTCCCTCTCTGGAAACCTTATCTATTTTAGGTCCTCCGGGGTATCCCAGGCCGATAGCTCTCGCCACCTTATCAAAGGCCTCTCCCGCCGCATCATCTCTGGTTCTTCCCAGAATCTCATATTCACCGTAATCCTTCACTTCCACCAGATGGGAGTGACCGCCGGAAACCACCAGGCAGATAAAAGGCGGCTTAAGCTCCTCATGCTCAATATAATTGGCGCTGATATGCCCCTCAATATGATGTATACCGATTAAAGGTTTTTTCAAGGCAAAGGCCAGTGCCTTTGCTTCTGATACTCCCACCAGCAATGCCCCTACCAGACCGGGACCGTAGGTTACTGCAATCGCCGTGATCTCCCCAAGGGACAGTCCGGCTTCCCGCAGCGCCTGTTCAATCACCTGATTGATTTTCTCAATATGCTTACGGGAGGCGATTTCCGGAACTACCCCGCCATAAACCGTATGTAAATCGATTTGGGAAGAAATTACATTGGACAGCACTTCTCTTCCATTTTTCACTACCGCTGCGGCAGTCTCATCACAGGAGCTTTCTATTGCTAAAATATAAACGTCTTTCTCCTTCATTTCTATCCCTTCTGTCTATTCATTTTCCCTATTGACCGGCTCCATTATCCACTTGCTTCCAGCCATAGATTTTCCAATGTCCGTCACCATCTTTACGGAGAACGAATACCTCCTCAATATACTGGATGAAGGCACCGGTACGGACATGGAAGGTGCAGTACAGTCTTGCACATTCATAGCCATCCTCCCAGAAATCCTCCACATCTGTACTGGCCGAAGTGGTATAAGAGGATATTTTGTAATTGCTCTCCTTGAAGGCAGTGGTTTCACTCCTCAGATCCTTCAGATAGCTTTCGTCATCCTTATTGGCAGCCAATTCATCATCATACAGGCTTTTGATTTTGTTCGCCAGCTGCACCAGCTCTTCCTCGGAATAGGTTTCATTATAAAGGCATTTAACAAGCTCACTGTAATACTTAACCACTTCCTTCGGCGTTTGCGGATAGTTACGTTCCAAATCCCGCAAAAGTACATCCTGCACGGCGGTCAGCTCCACCTGCTCAGAATCGTTTCGTTTTCCTCTCATGGATACCGAATAATAGGCAATCAGTATAATTACTACAATTAAAAACAGAAAAAATACTCCTCTTGGACTTTTAAAACGATTCATTCTTACCTCCACCTTATCTTTTGTCAGCTATTCCTCATCAAACTTTAATTCCATGCTCATTCCGTCTCTTGCCGCAACGGCTTGCGGGAATATCTCTCTTACCTTATCCATATATTCCTCCGGGCGGGTCAGAGAAGGGCTGTAATGGGTCAGCCACAGCCTTTGCACCCCGGCTTTATGAGCCAGCTCTGCGGCCTCATAAAAGGTCATATGCTTATACTCTTTGGCCTTTGCCTTCTTTTCCGGTTCTCCATACATTCCTTCACAGATAAATAAATCTGCTCCTCTGGCATTGACCGCAATTGCCTCCACCGGCCGGCTGTCCGTACAATAGCTTACCTTGATTCCCTTTCTGGCTTCTCCCATAACCATATCCGGCGTATAGGTTTTCCCTTCCAGTTCAAGGATTTCCCCCTTTTGCAGACGTCCCCAATACCTTTTCTCCAGCCCCAGCCTTTCGGCTTTAAGGGGATCAAACTTACCGGCCCGGTTGACTACAATGCTGTAACCGTAGCAGGTCACATTGTGATTTACCTTATAGGCTTCAATCTGAAATCCGTCAAAGCCAATCACCTGGCTGCTGCCCGAAAGCTCCATGCACCGAATTTCAAAGGGCAGCTCGGGAGCAATTGTCCTTAGGGAATTGACTACTTTAGTCAGACCTTTGGGACCAATCATCAGCAGCGGCTCCGTTCGTTCTGCATTTCCCATAGTTAACAGCATTCCCGGCAATCCGCTGATGTGATCTGCATGAAAATGGGTAAAGCACATAATTCCGATAGGCTTAGGGCTCCACCCCTTTTCCTTCATGGCGATCTGGGTTCCTTCTCCGCAATCGATGAGAATACTTTGTCCATTGTAGCGTGCCATCAGAGAGGTCAGCCACCGATAGGGCAGGGGCATCATTCCTCCGGTACCCAGCAAACATATATCCAGCATATTCAGAAACCTTTCTTTCTCCTATTTTCGTCATCATTTAGATTAATCTTTATAGAAATTCCCTGGTTTCGGTAATTCGAACAGGCTCCTTAAAGCCTTTGATCCATAAGTCAAAACACTCTTCACACAAATCCAGACTATAAATATAGCCATCCTTTTCACTAAAATAGTCAAAGGCATACTCTGCTGAAAAGCATCCTTCCTTCAATATTCCATCTTCTACCTTGAGTCTTTTTCCGCATTGATTACAAACCACTTGCTCAAGCTCAGATTCCCAGGTTTCTTTCTCTTTAAAAATTTGCATTGGCAGTCCCTTCCTTCTACTGTATCCGATTATTTTTCCCTCTTTCAGTATACAATATCCTGCTCCTTACAGCAGTGGAAAATTATCCATGTACTGCCTGTCTCTTCCACATTATTAGAGCATCCTCAGTGGGTTTTTCATAAAAATTTTTTCGAACTCCCTCCTCCTTAAAACCCAGGCTGTGGTACAGCCTTATTGCCGCCTGATTGCTGCATCTGACCTCAAGAGTAAAGGCCGATATCCCTCTGGCGGCACCTTCCTCTAAAAGCCTCAGCAGCAGCCGTTTGCCAATACCCTTTTGGCGGAAGTCAGGTGCTGTCACTACGTTGGTGATCTCCCCCTCTCCCACGATTTCCCGCAGTCCACAGCTGGCCACCACCTGTTCTCCTATCAGAGCTACCAGGTAGCAGGCAGATGGATTTTCAATCATTTCCAGGAAGGATTCCCGATGCCAGGGCATGGAAAAGGCTTCTTCCTCCAGGATACATACCTGGTCTACCCATTGGGGAGTAAGAGGGCAAATCCTGATGTCCATCATTTTTCCTCTCATTCTGCTGCTTTAGCAGCATTTTAATCACAGGGACTTTGTGCATCAGCCGGATCCTGGGTTGAAAGAATCTAATTCTTTCAAGCTTACCCCTTCTTTGCTTCATTTCTTTCCCGCTCTGCCTGAGAGGGTCTCAAGTATTCCGGCTGATGCTGTCCTGCTTCCTCCAGCCTTCCTCCGGCAATGTAGCTAAGAGCCAGCACGCCCAATGCTGCCGCCCGCTGCCGGTTGCAGCTTGCCGGAGCAAAGCTGTAGGCCACCTGCAATCGCTCTTCAATCTGCGCCCTGAATACCGGAACTCCGTCTCCCAGAAAAATGACCTCTCTTCCCAGTCGGTTGATTTCCTCCAGAATTTCTTTCAGGGCCACTGCACACTGGGGCTTTATGATCTGCATTTCATATCCGTCTCCCTCCCTGGCAAACGTATATAAGCCCGTATAGGTCTGGTTTCTTCTGGCATCCATCAAAGGGCAGATCAAGGCCTGACAGCCATATAAATTATAAGCCAGACCATCTACTGTCGGTACCCCCACCAGAGGCTTGTTCAGTGCCATACCCAATCCCTTGGCCGTGGCACTGCCAATACGAAGTCCGGTAAATGACCCCGGTCCTTTTGCTACTGCAATGGCATCCACCGTTGTCAGATCCAGCTCAATTATCCTGCTGATTTCCTCCAGCATGGGAAGCAGGGTCTGGGAATGTGTTTTTTTATATTGTATCGTATACTCTGCCACCAGATTCTCATCCTCTAAAACTGCCACGCTGGCCACCAGGCCGGAGCTGTCCAGAGCTAAAACTTTCATTCTATGATTATCCTTTCCTCAGCATCTTAGTATTGGACAACAGTTCCATCTCAGCACAGATTATTGATATACCGTTGTTCTTGTGATCCGCCGATAGTCAACTCCCTTGTTTAGGTCTTTTTCCAGACGTATCTCCTGATACTCGGGCGGCAGGATATCCCGGATCAGATCTGCCCATTCGATCAGGGTCACTCCTCCTGAATACAGATAATCCTCATATCCGATTTCTTCCATTTCCTCCACATCACCAATGCGATATACGTCAAAGTGATAAAGGGGAAGTCTCCCGCCTTCATAAACCTGTACAATCGTAAATGTGGGGCTGGATACAGGCTCATCGATTCCCAATCCTGCAGCCACACCCTTGGTCAGGGCCGTTTTCCCTGCTCCCAAATCCCCAATAATGCTATAGACTTCTCCGGGCTTTGCTTCACTGCCGATTTTTACGCCCAGTGCAAAGGTATCTGCCTCACTCCTGCTTTCCAGAATCAGCTTTTCTTCCATTGCTTCTTTCCTCCATTTCGAGGTGTCACGGGTTCTTGTTAAACCCATCAGACAGTTCTCCTCAGGCTTTAATCTTTACCTTTTTCGGCGGCATATGTCTGGAGATCATCTCAATAACTGCCGCCTGCTGATCCCCCAGGTCTGACCGGGGAAAAATCGAAGCCTTAACCGAAGAGGTGTATAAAATAATGCTTTTTGACGTGGACACTGCCTTATACATATCCTCCCACTTCTGGAATTCTTTCGCTTCCTTCTGGGAGATTTCCACTCCCTCCTGTGTCATCCGATAGTGCAGCGGCTCCTTGAAGGCCGGTGTATTCAGCATCTGCTGTCTGCTTCTTAAAAACAGGCTCCAGGGCAGATAGGCCAGAATCACTATTCCGGCAATCAGATAGATCACATAGCCCGTGGCTGCAAACCCAACCAAAATCAGTGCTCCTACAGCAGTTCCCAAAACACCTGAAAAGCTGGAATAGGTGTGATGCAGCATATAATCATACAGAACCCCGGCATCTATCCTCACATCGAATTCGATTTCCATTTCTGTTTTCCTTTCTTTTCGTTTGTTACAAAAGCTATCCTCATCATTAATTGCTCCGGCTAAACGCTTGTCTCCGGAAGCCACTCAAAGTTTCCGATGAAGCCGTGTTCTCATTATATGATACCAGGGTCAAAAGCCCCTAACTATGATACCTACGGATTGTTACGTACTTCGTACTCCCACAATCCTGCAAAATATTCGCATATCGTGGTGCTTACTTTTCCGTACAGTTTTTTTCCCAATCCTCTTATCGGATTTACTGTCATAAACCCACAGCCGGCTGCGTATGATGTAAAAAACAAGGCGGCGGCCTGTGCCCTCGCCCAAGGAATGGAGCGAACAGCAGACATGAATAAAAAAGCAAAAATTGTCGTATTACACTTAAAGGAGCTGATTTACACCGGAATTTTTCTGATTTTGGGAATTCTTTTCGTGATTCTTCTGGTGATGATGTTTTCTCCCCGCAAGGATTCCGCCGCTGCCACCTCTCTCTATACTCCCGGCCAATACACCACCTCGCTTACCTTTAACGGAAACGTAGTGGATGTCAAGGTAACTGTGGATGAAGACAAAATCACCTCCATCTCTCTGGACAATCTGGAGGAAACGGTTTCTGTCATGTATCCTCTCATGGAGCCTGCCCTGGAGGATTTATCTTCCCAGATACTGGCCTCGCAGTCTCTGGATAACATCACCTATTCCAATGACAATAAGTACACCTCCATGCTGCTTCTGGATGCCATAGCTTCCTCGTTAGAGCAGGCAAGAAAGGAATAGAAAATAGGGAGGGACGGATTTCAGTCCAGTCCCTCCAACTGCTCAAGCCACAATCCCGCTGCTGCATCCGATGGCATACGCAAATCTCCTCTGGGAGACAATGCCACACTTCCCACCTTGGGACCATCGGGCAGACAGGAACGTTTAAAGTGTTGACTGAAAAATCTGCGGTAGAAGGTCTTCAGCCATTTTAGTATGACACCTTTGTCATGTTCTTTTTCAAAAGCACTGACAGCCAGTACATAGATTTTCTTCGGCGAAAATCCCCAACGAAGCATATAATACAAGAAGAAGTCATGAAGCTCATAGGGTCCTACCAGATCCTCTGTTTTCTGTGAAATAGCTCCTTCTACAGGAGGAAGAAGCTCCGGGCTGACAGGTGTGTCAAGCACATCCAGAAGTACCTTTCTCAGCACTTCCTCCCCACAAGTATCCGCATAATAGCTCACCAGATGACGTACCAGGGTTTTGGGCACTCCTGCATTTACCCCATACATGGACATATGGTCACCATTGTAGGTCGCCCAGCCCAGGGCCAGCTCTGACATATCTCCCGTTCCAATGACCAGCCCGTTCTCCCTGTTGGCAATGTCCATCAGCACCTGAGTTCTCTCTCTTGCCTGACTGTTTTCATAGGTAACATTATGGTTGCCTTCCTCCTGCCTGATATCTTTAAAATGCTGCAGAACAGCTTCCCTGATGTCTACCTCTTCCAGAGTAGTCCCCAGAGTGACTGCCAGCTTACAGGCATTTTCATAGGTGCGATCCGTTGTTCCAAAGCAGGGCATGGTGACAGAACGAATATTGGCTCTGGGCAATCCCAGCAGGTCAAAGGCTCTGACGGTTACCAAAAGAGCCAGCGTAGAATCCAGTCCTCCGGAAATCCCTATGACCGCATACTGACAGCCGGTATGGCTGTAACGTTTTTTCAGTCCGTAGGACTGTATCGACAAAATGTCCTCACAGCGCTGCTGCCTTTCTTCCTTATTTTCCGGTACAAAGGGGAAACGGGCAACCTCTCTTTCCAGCCTGAGACTTTCCTTGTCCCCGGCTTCTTTCAGCTCAAAGCCTACCTTCGTCATCCCTTCCTGGGAGCACCAGGTATTCATTCGCCTTCTTTCATGATCCAGACGTTCCAAATCAATATCGGCATAAACAGCAGTATCCTCGAACCGTACCCCTTCTGCCAGAATCGTTCCGTTTTCCGCAATAATATTATGACCGGCAAAGACCAGATCCTGTGTGGACTCCCCTTCTCCTGCACAGGCATACACATAGGCTGCCGTCAGCCGGGCACTGGTTGAGCGAACCAGACTTTTTCGATAGCTGTCCTTCAGTATCGTCTCATTGGAGGCAGAAAGATTGACGATGATTTTTGCTCCTGCACAGGCCAGAGCCGTAGAAGGCGGATCCGCCACCCATAAATCCTCGCAGATTTCACAGCCGATTACCAGCTCTTCCCGCTGGTTGTCCTGAAAGACGATTCCACTGCCAAACGGGATTTCCTGTCCAAAGGCCAATACCTTCTCCACCTCTTTTTCCCCGGCAGTGAAATGCCTTGCCTCATAAAATTCTCCATAATTGGGAATATTCCGTTTGGGAATCAGAGCCAATACCCTTCCCCTATGCAGCACTGCTGCTACATTATACAGCTTATCTCCCTTCTTCCAGGGAAGCCCCACAAAGATCAGGGCATTATGCTGACCGGTTTGGTCAGCCAGAATCCCCAACTGCTCCTTACATCCCTCCAGCAGAGTTCTCTGCAAGAATAAATCCTGACAGGTGAAGCCGCTCAGACACAGCTCCGGCAAAACAATGATTTGTGCCTGTTTTGCTGCGCATTCTTCAATTTTTTTCTGAATCTGCTGTCGATTAAACTGTGGGTCTGCCACCCGGATTTCAGGAGTTGCGGCAGCAACCCTTACAAAACCATAGTTCATATCTACCTCCATATTGATTCCCATTACGAAGCATTGACGCTGAGGAAGGCGAGCCGTATTGCAAGTTCTCGTAACTATCCGAACCCCCATTCGCAAGAAAAGCTGTTACACAGCTTTTCTTTCAATACGGCTTAGCCTCTGGCCCGCTTCAGCATAGTTTTTAACTCTTCCACGGAAAATACATAGCTGGAACCGCAAAAATGGCAGTTCAGTTCTATCTCCTTACCTTCCGCAATCAGTTCCTCAAGCTCCTGCTTTCCCAGACTGATCAGAGCCTTTTCCACCCGTTCTTTATCACAGTTACAGAAGAATTCCACCGGGCCTTCTTCCAAAATCTCCGGCGTAAGCCCTTCCAGTAAAAGCTCCAGAAGCTGTTGGGGTGTTTTCCCTTCCTCAAACAGCTTTGTGACGGAATCCACCTTCCCCAGATTACTCTCCAACCTGGAAATCGTTTCTTCGTCAGCAAATGGCATAAGCTGGATGATAAATCCGCCTGCCTGCTTTACCGTATTCGTTTCTCTGTCCATCAGTACGCCCAGACCCACCGAAGAGGGAACCTGTTCACTGTTGGCAAAGTAATAGGTTAAATCCTCGGCTATTTCCCCACTTTCCAGAACTGTTTGGCCCACATAGGGCTCCTTTAGCCCCATATCCTTAATCACACGGAGCATTCCCTTGCCCACAGCCTTAGCCACATCCAGCTTTCCTTTTTCATTGGCTCCGATCATGACCTGGGGATTTTTCGCATATCCCTTTACATGTCCCAGTGCATCTGCCGTTACTGTGATTCCTCCTATAGGTCCATCTCCTGCAATTTGGAGAGTAAGCATATCCTTCTCTCCCTTGAGCATCATGCCCATCATGGCTCCTGCAGTCAACAGCCTGCCCAAAGCCGCCGTCACTACAGGACTGGTGTTATGCGCCTTCCTTGCCGCCTCCACTGTATCCCTTGTTTTCACGGCAAAGGCCCGAATCTGTGCTTCTCCTGCTGTAGCTCTAACGAAATAATCTGCCATCTATTTTCCTCTCTCCCTGGCAATGCAATAAACACGCTCACTGTCTTTGCTCACCGGACCGCCGGTAGCTTCATCGAAGGCTCGAACAAATTCCAAGCCTGCTGCCCTAAGACAGGCTATGATCTGAGTAAGTGTATACCCTCTCTGATAATGGTTTTCCCTGAAACGGTGAAAATCATTCCCTTCCTTTCGCACAAAAACAGTTAAATCGTATTCATTGATTCCCTCCTCTTCATGATAATAGTTCTCCCAGATAAAGCTGCATTCTTCCCGATTCTCGGCTATGGTGCTGTCTCCGATTATTTCCCGGTATTTATAGTCGGTATTAAAGTCAAAGATCAGTATACCGCCGGGATCAAGATAATTATTGACCAAACGAAAGGTGGCAGTAATATCCTCTTGCGTAAGAAGATAGTTGATGCTGTCACAAACACTGATAATGGCTCTCACCGTACCGTACAGCTCAAATTCCCGCATATCCTGTAAAAGGTAAAGAATGTCCTGCCCTGACCGGTTTCGTTTTTCCAGTGCAATATTCAGCATGGCCTCTGAGTTGTCCACTCCGATCATCTCGTAGCCGGCCTCTGACAGCAGCTCTGTCAGTGTTCCCGTTCCACAGCCCAAATCCAACACCAGCCCGTTGGTAAGTCCGAATTCCTTTAAGATCCCCACCAGACGGGCACACCATTCTTCATAAGGGGTCTGATCCATAAAAATATCATAAACCCTGGCAAAATCGCCGTATGTGCTCATTAGTCTTCTCCCAGTTTTCTTGCAATGATAAAACCAACCACAAAGGTCAGCAGCCCGGTAAGCACTCCTGTTACCGTATATCTGGTCAGGTCAGACATGAAGATGATCGCAAAGGGAGAAGCCACAATAAGTCCGATAATGGCGCAATAGGCGTAATTTGGAAATTTATTAAATACGATCTCGATCAGCTTTGCAATGATCCCTATCCCCAACAGTACCCCGATTCCAAAAGGCATAAGTATTCCTGTTTTTTCCAGCAAAACCGGAAAATCAAAATCGAGAAGTGCATGGAGGAAGGCTGACACAGAATCCAGAATCAAATAATAGTATCCCAGAAGCATCAGCACCATTGATCCGCTTACCCCGGGAATCACCATGGTAGCACTGGCAATCACGCCAATAAAGAACAGCTTCACTACCTCCAGCACACTAAGGCTGATCTCTCCCCCTGCAGCCTCCGTTTCCCCTATAAGGGCGAAGCCCGCCACAAGGATGAAGAACAGAACAAGCACAAGTATATTTCCTGCCGAAACCTTTTGTCCTGTTTCCTTTAATCTTTTGATGACGATAGGCAGTCCTCCTACGATTAAACCGATGAACATGAAATTGGTCTGTACCGGAAAATGCTCCAATGCTCTGGTAATCACTTCCGTCAGTATAATGATCCCCGCCGCCATACCGATCACAATGGGAATCAAAAGCCTTAAGGCTTCCTTAAACTCACTTTTAATATGGGTAATGGCATGAATCAGCTTATCATAAATTCCCATAACCACCATCATGGTTCCTCCGCTGACCCCGGGGATGATATTGGCGATTCCTATTACAGCTCCCTTACAGATTAACTTAATCATTCCTACCTCTCATTTCTGCTGCATCAGCAGCCCTTCCTCGTATAGTTTCGTAAAAAGTTCAACAGAATATCCATTTCCTCATCCGTTCCGATGGAAATCCGCAAGTAATTATCGATTCTTTCTTTGGCAAAATAGCGTACATAAATCTGCTCTTTTCTGCAGGCCTCAAAAAGTTCTTTAGCCGAAATCCGTTCATGTCTGGCAAAGATAAAATTGCTCCTGGAATCAGGGAAAGAAAAGCCCAGACTTTTTAATTCTTTCTTGGTTCGTTCCCTGGTCTTCACAACCTTGTCCACAATTTCCTTAAAATAGGCATCATCCTCTACACAGGCTACCCCCATGGCAATGGCAGGGCGGCTCATGGTGTAGGAATTGAAAGAAAATTTCACGTCATTGAGATAACCGATCAGCTTCTCGTTTCCAATGGCAAAGCCGATGCGGGCTCCCGCCATGGCCCTGGATTTGGAAAAGGTCTGTACCACCAGGAGATTATCATACTCTTCTAACAGGGAAAGGGCGCTTTTCCCTCCAAAATCCACATAGGCTTCATCAACGATCACTACCGATTCCCGGTTAGACTTAAGAATCTCTCTTATCACAGACAGTTCTTCTGCAACCCCTGTAGGTGCATTGGGATTAGGAAAAATAATCCCTCCATTCTCCTTTTGGTAATCCCCGGCACAAAGATGAAAATTTTCATCCAGGGGAATCCTCTCATAAGGAATATGAAAAAGCTCTGCCCATACATCATAAAAGGAATAGGTTATGTCCGGAAACAGTATCGGCTTATCACTGTGAAAAAAGGTTAAAAAAGCATTGGCCAGTACATCGTCTGAGCCTACTCCCACAAAAACCTGCTCTTTTTTCACACCATAATAGTCTGCCAATACCTGCCTTAGCTGCCCCACCTCCGGGTCCGGATATAAGCGCAGTTCACTTTCAGACATGGACTTCACTGCCTCCATTACCCGGGGACTGGGGGGATATGGACACTCGTTAGTATTTAATTTGATCAGTCGTTCTCCTATTGGCTGTTCACCAGGCACATAGGGGACTACACGCCTTACCTTATCTTCCCACTTCATTTCTACCTCACATTCTGCTGCTTTGGAGCATCTTGGCTTCAGGATAGGGTCACATTCCGTACCCGAGCAGCATAACCTCTATTTATATCAAAAGGAAGTATACTATAGCCGGGGGCAAGTTGCAACGTGGTTTTTGGCAATCATTTCCCGTTCAATCGGTATACAGGCTTCATGTTCTCTGCCGAAACGGATACAAAGAGGTCTTCCTTGATGAATCCGGGCAAAAACGATTCCGGTGCGAAGCCGATAGTGGGTAGTCAGGGAACGTTCCACAAACGCTTTTGGGATCATCAGGGTATACTGCCCTCCTTTTCTTTCAATCCATCGACTTCCCAGGTAAGTATAGGTCTTGCCCTCCTTAAGATTATAGATGCTCACTCCTCCATACAGAAGCTGGGCCAGAAGCCAGCATACATTAACTGCCAATACGGCCATTCCCGCAAAAAGCAATACCTCCTTTCCTCCCCCGGTAAGAAAGGACAAAAAATCAAAATATTCCATCAGTCGCTCCATTCTTCCTCATTTACCTCCATTAAATGCAGCAGGAGATAAGGAAAACCCCCTATCTCCTGCAAAATTCCGTTATTTATTTCTCTTATAATGTGAGGGTCAGCGCTCAGTGCCCCTCCCTATGCTCCAGACTTATCCACTTCAGGTAACCATTGATAAAACTGTCCAGATTCCCATCCATGACCGCATCCACATTCCCGCTTTCTACACCGGTTCTGTGATCCTTTACCATGGTATAGGGCTGAAATACATACGAACGAATCTGATTGCCCCAGCCGATTTCCGTTACCTCTCCACGTATATCGGAAAGCTTTTGGGCATTGGTTTCCTGCTTCAGCAGATACAGCTTGGATTTCAGCATCTGCATAGCCTTGTCCTTATTCATATGCTGACTTCTCTCATTCTGACACTGAACCACAATTCCCGTGGGAAGATGAGTAATTCGAATTGCCGATGAGGTTTTATTGATATGCTGTCCTCCGGCACCGCTGCTTCGATAGGTATCAATTCTCAGATCCTTGTCATCAATCTCCACTTCCAGGTCTTCCTCTATATCCGGCATAACATCCAGGGACACAAAGGAGGTCTGCCGTTTCCCCTGCGCATTAAAAGGAGATATCCTCACCAGTCTGTGAACCCCCTTTTCCGATTTCAAATAGCCATAGGCATTTTCCCCGTTCACCTGAAAGGTAACCGATTTGATTCCTGCTTCTTCTCCGTCAAGGTAGTCCAGCACTTCAATAGAGAAGCCTTTCTTCTCTGCCCAGCGGGTATACATCCGATAGAGCATCGCTGCCCAGTCACAGGACTCCGTTCCTCCCGCCCCCGCATTCAGCTTCAAAATTGCATTGTCCTTATCAAATTCCCCAGACAAAAGCGTAGTAATGCGGATGTTTTCCAGAACGGTCACGAAGCTGTCCAGCTCCTGCCGGATCTCCTCTGCCATCTCTTCCTCATTGGCTTCATAGGCCATCTCAATCAGGGTTTCGATGTCTTCATACTGCTGCATCAGCTTTCCGCAGGTATCTACTGTATCCTTTAATTTTTTAAGTTCCTTCATCTTCTGATTGGAGCTGTCCGGATCATCCCAAAAGCCGGGAGCCTCCATTTCTCTTTCCAGCTCCTCCATTCGCTTTGCCTTTCCTGCCAGGTCAAAGTGAATCCCTCACTTCCGCCAATGGAGTTTTGTAAGACTGAAGTTCTGTCTTCATCTGGTCTAATTCAACCACTTGCGTTCACCACACTTTCTTTTTCTTGGTCTATTCCTTTTTCTTGCCTTTATTATTTTCTTCCACAGCACTGCTTGTACTTTTTCCCGCTTCCGCAGGGACAGGGATCGTTGGGATAAACCTTGGCTTCTTCCCGCTTAACGGGCGCCTTTCCTACAGAATCATCCTTGTTCGTTCCCGTAACCTTGGCTACCTGTTCTCTTTCCACCTTCTGCTCCACTCTGACGTGCAGAAGCAGCTTTACCGTATCCTCCTGAATGTTGGCAGTCATGCTGTCAAACATTTCGTAACCGCTCATCTTGTATTCTACCAGGGGATCCTTCTGTCCATAGGCCTGTAAGCCAATTCCCTGACGAAGCTGATCCATATCATCGATATGATCCATCCATTTCTTGTCAATCACCTTCAGAAGAATTACCCGCTCCAGCTCACGGATGGCCTCCGGCTCCGGGAACTGAGCCTCCTTGGCTTCATACAGCTTAACCGCCTTTTCCTTTAAAAGCTGCTTTAGGCTGTTTTTCTTCATACCGGAGATCTCATCTTTTTTTACCGGCTCCAAAGGAATGATCGGCACAAGAACGGAATTCAGCTCCTTTAAATCCCATTCGCTGCTGTCCGCATCATCGGCAACCACCATATCCACTGTATTATCCACGATGTCGGTGATCATTTTGTAGATCACATCCCGCATACTTTCGCCGTCAAGAACCCTGCGGCGTTCCGCATAAATGATTTCCCTCTGCTCATTCATTACCTGATCATATTCCAACAGGTTTTTACGAATACCGAAGTTATTGCTCTCAATCTTCTTCTGGGCCGTTTCAATGGCATTGCTCAGCGTTTTATGTTCGATTTCCTGATTCTCAGGAATACCAAGGGCATTGAACATCCCTATCATTCTCTCAGAGCCGAACAAACGCATCAGATCGTCTTCAAGAGAAATATAGAATTTGGATTCTCCGGGATCTCCCTGACGCCCGGAACGGCCACGAAGCTGATTATCGATACGTCTGGATTCATGTCTTTCCGTACCGATAATCTTCAGACCGCCGGCAGACCGGGCTGCATCATCCAGCTTAATATCCGTACCGCGCCCCGCCATGTTGGTGGCAATGGTCACTGCCCCATGAACACCTGCATCAGCCACAATTTCTGCTTCCATCTCATGGAACTTGGCATTCAGTACCTTATGAGGAATTCCCTGCTTTCGAAGCAGATTACTGAGCTCCTCAGAGGCCTCAATGGTAATCGTGCCAACCAGCACCGGCTGCCCCTTGGCATGAGCCTGAACAACCGCTTCCACAATGGCGTGCAGCTTTTCCTTTTTCGTCTTATATACCGCATCCTGAAGGTCTTTACGGGCAATGGGTCTGTTTGTCGGAATTTCCACAACATCCATTCCGTAAATATCCCTGAATTCCTTTTCCTCTGTCAGCGCTGTACCGGTCATACCGGCTTTCTTGCCAAATTTATTAAAAAAGTTCTGGAAGGTAATGGTTGCCAGGGTTTTGCTTTCCCGTTTTACCTTCACATGCTCTTTCGCTTCGATGGCCTGGTGCAGACCGTCAGAGTAACGTCTTCCCGGCATGATACGCCCGGTGAATTCATCTACGATCAGAACCTGGTCGTCCTTTACCACATAATCCTGATCTCTGAACATCAGATTATGGGCACGAAGGGCAAGGATAATATTATGCTGAATCTCCAGATTCTCCGGGTCCGCCAGATTATCGATATGGAAGAACTGCTCTACCTTGGCTACACCTCGTTCGGTCAGATTGACGATCTTATCCTTTTCATTAACGATAAAATCCCCGGTTTCCTCCTGCACCACTCCCATGATGGCATCCATTTTGGACAAATCCTCCATATCCTCACCGCGCTCCATCTGCCGGGCAAGAATATCACAGGCCTCGTACAATTTGGTGGATTTACCGCTTTGTCCTGAAATAATCAAGGGTGTTCTGGCCTCATCAATCAACACCGAGTCCACCTCATCGATAATGGCATAATGCAAGTCTCTGAGCACGAGCTGCTCCTTATAAATCACCATATTATCTCTCAGGTAGTCGAAGCCCAGCTCATTGTTGGTCACATAGGTGATATCGCACCGGTACTGCTCTCTGCGCTCTTCGGAGGTCAGGCTGTTGAGCACCACACCCACCTTCAGTCCTAAGAATTCATGTACCTGCCCCATCCATTCTGCATCACGCTTGGCCAAATAATCGTTCACCGTGACCACATGGACACCCTTGCCCTCCAGAGCATTCAAATAAGCCGGAAGGGTGGACACCAGGGTCTTACCTTCACCGGTTTTCATCTCGGCAATCCTTCCCTGATGGAGGATGATTCCGCCAATCAGCTGTACCCGGTAGTGCTCCATATTGAGTACCCGCCTTGCCGCCTCTCTCACGGTAGCATAGGCTTCAGGCAGCAGTTCATCCAGCGTTGTTCCCTGCTCCAGACGTTCCCTGTATTCTTTGGTCTTTCCTCTCAGTTCATCGTCTGAAAGAGCCATCATGTCCGGCTTCAGCTTCTCGATCTGCTCTACCAGGGGCATGATCCGCTTGATTTCTCTTTCACTGTGGGTTCCAAACATTTTGTCTAAAATTTTCATGCTTTCCTCCATTCCGAAGCCTTCACTTTTATTAAATGATGTTAGGGTCAAAAGCTGTGATGCTCCGGCACAAATTAGCGTACCGACACGTTCATTTTCAGTGTAATACCGCAGCAAGGCATTCTGCTGATGATGACCGTATCCGTGCACTGGCGTAAAACTTTACCGTTTATTGTATCAGATTCGTCAGCTTTATTCAACCTGCTTGATTCTTTGCCAAATCTTAAGTTTTTATGAACAAGCCCAATTCTGCAAATATTTCCCGCCCCGGCTGCTGAGGAAACCGAAAGAAAAAGAGGATTTTTCTTGACCAGATTTATCCAAAATGATATAATAACCGCATAAAAAACTATATACATTAAGGAGGGTTACTTTTATGGATTATTCAGCAGAATATAACCAGAAATTAGTATCCGCTGATGAAGCGGCGAAGGCAGTTCAATCCGGTGATTGGGTTGACTACGGCTGGTGTACCGGCACTCCCGATGCACTGGACAAGGCTTTGGCAAGGCGTACCGATGAGTTGAAGGATGTAAAGGTTCGTGGGGGCGTACTTTTAAGACCTTTAGCTATTATGGAACGGGAGGATGCCGGTGAGCACTTTACCTGGAACTCCTGGCATATGTCCGGAATCGAGAGAAAATATATTGCCAAGGGCTGTGCCTTCTATGCACCCATTCGTTATTCCGAGCTTCCCAGATATTGCAGAGATATTGCTACTCCCAGTGATGTGGTAATGATTCAGGTAGCTCCTATGGATAAACATGGCTTCTTCAATTTCGGTCCCAATGCTTCTCATCTCGCTGCGGTATGTGAACGGGCAAGAACCATTATCGTAGAGGTGAACGAGAATATGCCTCGCTGCCTTGGCGGTTTTGAAAACGGCATACATATTTCCAAGGTCGATCATATCGTTCAGGGTGAGAATCCTTCCATCGCAGAGCTTGGAGCCGGCGCTCCTTCCGATATCGATAAGGCTGTGGCGAAGCTGATCGTTGAGCAGATTCCCAACGGTGCCTGTCTGCAGCTTGGTATCGGCGGAATGCCCAACGCAGTGGGTTCCATGATCGCCGAGTCTGATCTTAAGGATTTAGGTGTACATACCGAGATGTATGTTGATGCCTTTGTGGACATCGCAAAGGTAGGTAAGATCACCGGCGCCAAGAAGAACATTGACCGTTTCCGCCAGGCTTATGCCTTTGCAGCAGGAACGAAAAAATTGTATGATTACATTGATGACAACCCGGAGCTACTGAGTGCTCCTGTGGATTACACCAACGATATCCGTTCCATTTCCGCACTGGATAATTTCATTTCCATTAATAATGCGGTGGACATTGATTTATTTGGTCAGGTTGGTGCTGAGTCCTCCGGTATCAAGCACATCAGCGGCGCCGGCGGACAGCTTGACTTCGTACTGGGTGCATACCTTTCCAAGGGCGGAAAGAGCTTCATCTGCCTCTCCTCCACCTTTAAGGATAAGGAAGGCAACTTAAAATCCAGAATCATGCCTACACTGAACACCGGTTCTGTCGTAACCGATACCCGTACCAACGTACACTACGTTGTCACCGAGCATGGTATGGTCAACTTAAAGGGGCTGTCTACCTGGCAGCGAGCAGAGGCTCTGATTTCCATTGCTCACCCCGATTTCCGGGATCAACTGATCAAGGATGCAGAGAAAATGAATATCTGGAGAAGAACCAACAAATAATTTTATCAGCCAATTTTAATTCCTAAGAAAAGGGGCTGTCGATTCATCGACAGCCTCTTTTTTGTCCCTCTCCATTTCCCAATCAATTATTACCGGCAGGTATGTCTGAATATTCATTTCGCTGAACATTTGCATGGCTCTGAATAGTTACGAATTGAGTTTTTTTCTTCGAAAAATTTCTTCAAAGGCCTCCCTGTAGGGTGCCCTGGCCACTCCATATTCAGTCACAACAGCAGTAATCAAATCGTTGTCGGTAACGTCAAAGGCAGGATTAAAGACCTTGACTCCCTCCGGCGCCATCCGTTCCTTATACCACATCTCAGTCACCTCTTCTGCCTTCCGCTCTTCAATAGGAATCTGTATGCCGCTTTCCAGACTCATATCGATCGTAGAGGTGGGTGCGCACACATAGAAGGGTACACCATATTGCCTGGCTACCGCAGCAACTACACTGGTACCGATTTTATTGGCTGTATCTCCATTTGCCGCTACTCTGTCACAGCCTACAAAAACCGCATTGATCCAACCGTTTTTCATCACCATGGCAGACATATTGTCACAAATCAGCGTTACGTCTACCCCTGCGGAATGTAATTCATATGCTGTCAATCTGGCTCCCTGCAAAAGAGGTCTGGTTTCATCAGCAAAGACCCTGAATCCATAGCCCCTTTCCTGTCCCAGGTAAATGGGAGCAGTAGCGGTTCCATATTTACTGGCAGCCAACTGTCCCGCATTGCAGTGCGTAAGAATTCCATCCCCCGGCTTTACCAGAGAAAGACCATATTCCCCGATCCGTTTACAGACCTGCGTATCCTCTTCCTTAATGGTCAAAGCCTCCTGCTCCAGTGCCTTCAAAAGCTCCCTGCGGGATTTCTCACGATTGGTCAGACAGACCTGTTCCATACGATTCAGCGCCCAGGACAGGTTCACCGCCGTGGGGCGGGAGGAATTCAAATACTCCTTCTTCTCCTTAAACTGTTGATAAAACCCTTCAAAATCCTCTGCTTCTATCCGAGCTGCCAGAATATATATCCCAAAAGCTGCCGCAATCCCTATGGCCGGAGCGCCGCGAACCTTTAACAGGTAAATCGCCTCCCATATCTCCTGCGCCGTCTTAAGACGAATAAGCCGGGTTTCCCCCGGCAGCCTAGTCTGGTCGATAATGATTAACTCTTTTGCAGTCAGATCAATATCCACCGTTTCAGCAGTTAAATGATTTTCTTTATCCATTTTCCTTCTTCTCTCCCATCTCTTTTTTTATGATTTTATTAAAATTCAGGGTAAACAGGATACCAGTCGTTACTGCCGCAGTCACATCGGCAATCGGTTCGGCATAATAAATTCCCATCACCCCAAAGAATCGGGGCAGAGCCAGCGCCAGAGGAACCAGCAGAATGATTTTTCTCAGCAAGGCCAGAAAAAGGGATATCTTAGCCTGCCCCATCCCCATAAAAGCCGATTGACACACCATCTGAACACCAAATATCCAGATACCTGCCATAAAAATGGGCATTACCTGCTCCACCAGCTTAATCAGCGCTTCATCCTGGGTAAACATTCTGGCAAAAATTCCCGGGAAAAACACGGTTGCCAGACAGCTTAGTGTAGAGGCCGTCACGATTACCACCGCAGATACCTTCAACGTCTGTACGATTCTTTCTTTATTATGGGCTCCGAAATTATAGCTGATAATCGGTTGTGTTCCCTGCTGTACGCCCTGTAAGGGAACCACGATCAACTGCATCACACTTTGCATAATGGTAAGGGAGCCTACATATAAATCTCCGCCATAGCGCTGAAGGCCGCTGTTCAGTACGATGGATACCAGACTTTCTGTAGACTGCATGGTAAATGGAGCAATTCCCAGGGCTGCCACACTTCCTATGATTTTCCAATCCGGTCTCATATTTCTGAGCCTGATCCGAATACCGGAACGCTCTGACACAAGAAAAGTCACTATCCACAGACAGCTACAGAGCTGTGAAATCACCGTAGCCAGCGCTGCCCCCTTAACGCCCATGGAAAATACAAAGATAAACACAGGGTCCAGAATAAGATTAATGATGGCTCCAATCAGTATCGACAGCATGGCTGTACGGGATTTCCCCTGGGAGGTAATGAACATATTCAGTCCCAATGCCAACTGAACAAAAACCGTTCCCCAAAGGTAGATTCCCAGATAGTCCATGGCATAGCCCAGCGTGTTCTCACTTCCTCCAAAGGTCAGGATAATCGGCTCCTTAAAGGCTTGGAAAAACAGGCTTAGGATAAGAGAAAATGCCAACAATACCGTAACTCCGTTTCCCAGTATTCTTTCTGCCATATCCCTGTTGCCTTTTCCCAGCCAGATTGCCGCTCTGGGCGCTCCTCCCATTCCCACGAAGGCACTAAAGGCAGAGATAATCGTGATAATAGGAAAACATACTCCTACCCCCGTAAGGGCTGTCCTTCCCACCTCCGGAATGTGTCCAATATATATACGGTCTATAATATTATAAAGAACATTTACCCCCTGGGCAATGACTGCAGGTACGATCATTCCCACCATTAAAGGCCCCAGAGGTGCAGTCCCCAGCTTTTCATCCTGATGCTTTTCCACGCCAGCTCTCCTTTGGTTTTCTAAAAGGGCACCTATATCGGCGCCCTTTCATTTATTCATTATGTAGTTCATTGTACAGCATGGATCAATTATCTGCAACTTGCATCGTTACTGCCGCAAATTTTACCTGTAAATCGTTTTACAGCTCCAGCCTCATATCTCCTTTTTTGATCAGGCCCTTTTTTCGCATCCATTCGGCAATCCCCAAAGAAAGCAGTGCAGGCAGCACAATCTGGATCAGCACAATTTTAATTAAAACTCCCTCCGGTGCTTCTCCTTCAGCCACCATAGTCTGATAGGTATTCAACTGGCCTACTAATCCTGCTGTCCCCATCCCTGAGCCTGTAGAATTATTGGTCATGCCAAAGACCAGGGTGGAAAGCGGCCCCAACACGGCGCTGGTAATGATTGCCGGAAGCCAGATCAAGGGCTTCTTCACAATATTTCCGATTTGCAGCATACTGGTTCCCAGCCCCTGTGCCAGCAGACCATTCATCTTATTTTCCCGATAGGAAGCCACTGCAAAGCCAATCATATTGGCGCAGCAGCCCACTGTTGCTGCTCCTGCCGCCAGTCCATTCAGACCTAAAATAATTCCCAGTGCAGCGGAACTGATCGGAAGGGTTAAAATCATTCCCATCAATACGGATACGATGATTCCCATAAAAAAGGGAGCCTGCTCTGTTCCCCAATTGATCAGCGATCCCAGCCAAAGCATAAACTCGGAAATGGAAGGCCCCAAAAGCAGTCCCACTGCCCCGCCGGCTGTGATACAGCAGAAAGGAGTAATCAAAATGTCTACCTTGGTTTTTCCTCCCACCAGACGCCCCACATAAATACAGGTCAGGGCTGCCAGAAAAGCGCCCAGGGGTTCTCCCGGTCCTGCCAGCAGAACACCTCCCTCTGTCAGGGTGGTTCCCTCCAAAAGCCTGCCTGCAAAAGCCCCCATCATACCGGCGGCTGCGGAGGAAAGCATAACCAGGGGGGAAGCCTTCAAGCGAAGTGCCGTTCCACACCCGATCCCTGCACCGGTAATGGCAGAGGCCATTTTCCCCATCATAATGACAGCCTCCTTCAGACTCCCGGAGAATAATCCACCAACCTGTACCATTATCGTTCCTATAATTAGTGTGGCAAAAAGTCCCGTGGCCATGCCACTTAATCCTTCAATAAAAATTTCTTTTATATACTTTTTCATCTTAATCCCCTCGCATCAAACAGCTCACCTGCCCAGTCGGTCAATTAAAAAGTTATCTTTCTTCAACCGACAATATATCACGCCTTGAAACAAATCACAACATAAAAAAGGAGAAAGACTTATTCAGTCCTTCACCCCTTCACCAATGCATTTATCGCTACATTCCCCATTCCAATAAAATATAATCCGCCATAGCAGCAAGAAATTCTGTATTGGTCGGTCTCCCCTGCGATGAATCTGCCCGATAGCCAAAAACCTTTTCCCATTCCTCCTGCTTTCTCTCCTCCCAGGCCAGACTGATGGCATGACGGATACCATGCTCCACTCTTCCCGCCGTAGTCTGATGCTCTCTGGCAATGGCCGGATAGAGAATTTTCGTTACGCTTTCCAACTCCTCCGGGTTGTCCAGGCAATGCTGAATACCCGTTTTCAAAAAAGAAAATCCATTGAGGTGCCGGCCAATTCCCAACCGGGTCAGGTAACGGCCAATTTCCGGCTGCTGTCTGCCTACAAGCGCTGCT
The DNA here is from genome assembly GCA_004558185.1 of Lachnospiraceae bacterium. Lineage (GTDB taxonomy): Bacteria > Bacillota > Clostridia > Lachnospirales > Lachnospiraceae > SFDP01. The sequence goes on from SFDP01000030.1 coordinate 27,261, forward strand.
TCCTCATAACCAAAGGAAAGGGTCAGCTTCAACCCTTTGTTCTCCCTCAATATATCGAATAACTGCAGAATATTTTCTGCTGTCCATCTTTCGCAGCTAATGTTTGTTTCCTGGTACGTTTCTGGCATCGTGTTTGTTATCATTTTTGTCCCTCACATTCTGTTGATCGTGTTTTAGAAAATATGGTAACTATTCAGACAAAAACTCTCCACTTTACTACTTTACAAGAGCCCAGCAAAATGTTAAAATTTTGTCGTAGTAAAAAGTTGCTTTTCAGCTTTTTCAAATTTTATCAGTATTAGAAGGATTTTGTCAGCATTATGGAAAACGAAAAGTTAAAAAAATTATCCCTCCATTTGGTGTCACATCACACTAATCCGGTGGACAATCTTCGTGAAAATCTGCTTATGTATGTTGCCCAACCTGATATTACCCTGAAAAATATTGCAGATGCCTCTTCGGTATCCATAGATACTCTGAAATCACTGCTTTACGGCAAGGTTACAGATTGCAAAATCTCCACTGCGGAAAAACTGGCCTGTGCCCTGGGGATAACCGTATCCGAGCTTATCGGCTCCCATTCCGTGGATTCCCTGACCCTGAAGAATATTGCCAACTGCCGCCTGCTGCCGGAGCATCAGCTATATCTGGTACGCTGGTTCATCAATCGTCAAGTTGACATAGCCTTTAATCAACGGGAAAAGGGAAAGAAGATGATTTCTGTCATTAAGCCCTTCATGCGCAATCACTCTCTGAAAATGACCAATATGATGGAGCCTCTGTGCATAGACCATCTGTCGGAGGATGTGAAGGCCAACGTTTTTTTAGGACTGGAGCTTACCTGTGATCATTATATGCCCTATTTTTCCCCTTATGACATACTCCTCATTGCAGCAGACCGGGAAGCTCTTGACGGTGAGCTTTGTGTAGTCATTTACTATGAAAACATTTTTATTGCCCGAAAGCATATTTACACGGAAAACGGACAGACCAGGGCGGAATATCTGGGTCTTTTGGACTCCACCTTCAGAGTAAAGGAGGCTGATGTGGACAGCAAGATCGGCTATGTGGTAGATGTCTACCATCCCTAAAGTTTCATTTGTCAAAACAGATTAGCTGTGCTAGAATAAGATTTAATTGCAGGTAAATACTTACTCCTGCAGCAGCGGAAAGGATTTCAGCAAATGAAAAAGGCTCTTGTCATCGGTGGAGGTCCGGCCGGACTTACTGCCGCCTACGAACTATTAAAGCAGGGAAAGGATATCGAAGTTACGGTTTTTGAAGAAAGTGACTGTTTCGGCGGAATCTCCAAAACGGTGAACTACAACGGCAACCGCATGGATATGGGCGGTCATCGCTTTTTCTCCAAGATTCCCGAAGTCAATGCCTGGTGGGACAACCTCCTTCCCATGCAGGGTTCTCCTACCTACGATGATATTCTGTTAAATCGTTCCGGCTTTCTGGCTGAGGGCGGTCCCGACCCGGAGAAGGAAGACCGGGTTATGCTGACCAGACACCGGGTATCCCGCATCTATTTTAACGACAAATTTTATGATTATCCTATTTCCCTAAAACCTGAAACCTTTAAGAATTTTGGTCTTATTACCACCCTTCAGGTGGGCTTCAGCTATTTGGCTTCCGTATTTCACAAGCTGCCGGAGGATAATCTGGAGAATTTCTATATTAATCGCTTTGGCAGAAAGCTGTACTCCATGTTTTTTGAATACTATACCGAGAATTTATGGGGCCGCCATCCCAGCGAAATTGATGCTTCCTGGGGTGCACAGCGAACAAAGGGGCTTTCCATTTTTGCCATTATTAAGGATGTTTTTGGCCGGATATTCAAGATCAAGAACCGCAAGGTAGAAACCTCTCTGATTGAAGAGTTCAAATACCCTAAGCTGGGCCCCGGTCAGCTATGGGAAGTAGCTGCTGACGAGATTGAGCGTATGGGGGGAACGATTTTAAAGCAGGCCAGGGTTACCCGGCTGCACAAGAACGAAAATAACATCATCACTTCCCTCACCTACGAGAAAGACGGTGCGGAGCACACCATAAGCGGCGATTATATTATCTCCTCCATGCCGGTCAAGGATCTGGTAGCGGGAATCAATGATGTCCCCGAGAATGAAGCCCGAATTGCCGCCGGCCTTCCTTACCGTGATTATATGACCCTGGGCGTTCTGGTTCCCAGGCTGAATCTGGTAAACCAGACGAATATCCGTACCGTCTCCAACATCGTTCCTGACTGTTGGGTCTATGTGCAGGATCGCCGTGTAAAGCTGGGACGTTTCCAGATCTACAACAACTGGTCGCCCTATATGATCAAGGATCTGGAGCATACCGTCTGGATCGGGCTGGAGTATTTCGTCAACGAAGGGGATGAATTCTGGCAGATGTCAGAGGAGGAATTCTCCAGCATCGGTATTAAGGAGATGATCCAACTGGGACTTATCGATTCTGCCGATCAGGTGCTCGACACCCATATGGAAAAAGTGAAGAAAGCCTATCCCGCCTACTTTGATACTTACGATGAGATCGATACTCTTGTGGACTGGCTGAAATCCATTGATAATCTTTATTGCGTGGGCCGAAACGGTCAGCACCGCTACAACAACATTGATCATTCCATGTGTACCTCCTTTGAAGCGGTCAAAAATATTCTAAGCGGCGCTAAGAATAAGGATAATATCTGGAATGTTAATACAGAGGCTGAATATCATGAAACCTCTGCAGAAGAGGTTGGCGAGGTCGACTGAGAAAGAACGGGAGTCCCACCAGTGTAGCGGTCAGGAACACGCTTGCTGGTGGGACTCTTATTTTGTAACTATTCAGAGCCATACAAATTTACATTCTGTGAATGAAGGAAAGCTGCCAAGCAGCAATTTTGCGAATGGGGTTTTGAATAGTTTACCTTATTTTTTATTGCCCGTATACATAGATAGGATAGAAGGAGGTTTCCTTACCAAACTCTCCTATCAGCCTGAGACCCAAAGCCTCATTATTTTCCAGCTCAATCCGGGAAAAGATGTATACCCCTCCCAGCGCTTCAAAGGCCTGCGGATCGATATACAGATTATGGTCTTGCAGCTCCAGATTTCTTACCGGCTGCCAGGTATTCTCACCGGAACCTGAGTAGAGATAGGCTCTGGCTCCCCAGGTGTCGTAGAGACTTCTAAACTCCTCTGACCTCTCCAATGCCGGAGCAATCACTTCCCTGAACCTTTCCTTATATTCCTGACTGTACATTCCCAGGTAGCCATCCAGAGTGGCAATCCCATTGTACTCCAATACTGCCGGGTGCAGCCCATAAGCTGCTGCCCACTCTCCTTGGTAATCAATGGCCTCTTTTATCTCATCAAACAGCTCCTCCGAATAGAATTCCCTAAAGGAAAGCTGACTGCTCTTCTCTCTCTTGATGAGCTCATAGGCATGATGATAGCAGTTATTATAGAAATCATTGTACACCTGGGGTACCAGCATACAGACCAATGTGCCGATTAAAGCCGTCAGACAGGCTCCTGTCCTGCTTATGGAGCGCTTATTTTGCTTTCCCATATCCCATAGCTTTTTCAGACTGAGAAAAAACAGCACATACCATAAAAAAGGATTTACATACAGAGTCCGATTAAATTGAAAGCCCTTTAACGGCGGAAGCAGGGTCTCAAACAGCTCCCGAAAGGGCTTATACTCATAGAGTCCGTAAATCAGGCTGTTAAAAATGATAAATCCCAAGATCAGATTGACAGGCTCCCTGTAGATTTTTGACTTATTTCCCTTCCGCACCTCATTAAAATTCACTGCCAGACATACGATCAGGCAAACCCACAGAATAAAATAACCATGGGAATCCTGGGCATGGAACACAGGATTAACCAAGCCCTCCAGGGTCTTATCCAATACCTGGCTTAAGGTAGCTTCTCCGTTTACCATGGTGCTTCGAATCGTTACCGTATCCCCAAAAAGCATTTCCTTAAAAAGCCGATACTCCCATACCATATAGCCCGCTGCCAAAACAGGAACAGCTCCTGCCAGAGAAGCGGGAAACCGTTTGTTTTTCATCCATAGAATAAGCACAGCGCACACCAGATAGGCCAGTAAAAAAAAGCCAAAATAGGAGAAATAGGAAATCCAGGGATAGATAAACAGCAGCGTGTACCATAGCAGTCTGGGGCTTTCATAAATTCTTTTCAGCAGAACTACCAGTAAAGGAATTGATGTGAAGGAAATCCCATAGGCCGGAAATACGGGAATCATGGCAAAGCCTGCTGCCACCAGCCATACCAGTCCCCGGTATTCCTCATAATCCTTTCCGTAAATCTCTTTGGCCAAAAGAATGCTGCCTCCAAAACCGATCAGCATTTTCAGCAGATATGCCGCTGCATAGGCTCCATAGGAGGGAAGAAAAACATACAAAAGATTATACAGGGAAAACTCACTGCCCAAAACATCCCTGCTTACCCCTGCCAGCATGGGAGCATTTGTGTCCTGTGAAAAGAAAATGCCTGCCTTTTTCATCATGGTATTATGTGCCACGAACAAATCCAGATTATCATGAATGGCCACAAAGCTATGCTCTCCCCAGGCCGTCATTACCAAAAGCTGCAGCAGAAACAGAAATATCACAAACAGAACAAACCAGTTTTTCTTTATGCCTATCTTATTCATCATTTTCTCCCAAACGGAATTTCTTCTTCTCCATCAGGTCCGCAATGGTCACTCCATCGACCACCATATTAATGGCTCCCGCCAGCTTCTTCCAGACATCCAGGGTTTCACACTCATCGCAGCGTTCACACTGGTTCACTTCATCTTCAAGGCAGGCTACCGGGCTTAAATTCCCTTCCGTAAGCCTGAGAATCATACCCACCGTGTATTGGGAGGGGTCCTTTGCCAGATGATAGCCTCCCTGGGCCCCCCTCACACTTTTTACATATCCGGCCTTATTTAACAGGCTGATAATCTGCTCCAGATATTTTTCTGAAATTCCCTGACGTCTGGCTATGTCCTTGACCTTGATGCTTTCCCCTGTATTGTGCATGGCCAAATCCACCATCACCTGCAGGGCATAACGTCCCTTTGCTGAAATCTTCATTGAACCTCCATTCTATGCCTGATCCATTTTCTTTACCCTCAATCCAGAATCAGTATGCTTCCCTGATACTGTTTGCTGACAAATGCCTTCAGCTCGTTCGACTTAAGTATTTCAAGAAGCAGCAGAACCCCCTCTGTGGCATTCTGTTCATCGGCATTCTGCTCATTGGCCTCCTCCCGTACTGCAATAACCCTGCTTAACGCTTCTGCAGCCAGAGAATCCTTTCCCTCAAGTGCCAGAAAATTCTCCGGCTCCAGTCCCTGCCACAATCCATAGCCGGTATGGAAAAGCGCCAGATCCAGTTCCTCAAGGGAAGCGGGCAGCTTCTCCTCCTCCATTTGTACCAGCTCCAGCTCATAGGGGTTAGCCGTTACATCTTCCCAGATAGTCCAAATATCTGCATCCTCCGCAAGCTCAATAAGCCCTTCCCGAGCCAAAAGCAGCAGAGCCTGGGAATAGCCTGTAGGATCTTCAGGTACACCAATACGCGCACCCTGCTTAAGCTCTTTCAGGGAGGTGCATTTTCCCGGATAAATCCCCATTGGCTCATAATATACCGCACCCAGGCCATACAGCCGGGTATCCCAGGTTCTGTTGTATCGCTCCAGATAGGCACCATGCTGGTAAAAATTCCCGTCTACCTCTCCTTCTGCCAGCAGCCTGTTAGGGCTTTCATAATCTTCACAGCCGACAATCTCCAGCTCATAGCCCTGCTGGCGTAAAAACGGCCTTGCCTGTTCTAAAAGCTCCCTTTCTGTGGTTCCTATGACCGCAATTTTGACCAGCTTATCTGCTCTGACTTCTATGGTTCCGCTCTCTGAATGATTATCTTCCGGCTGATTTACTGCTTCATCCAGCATAGCCTCCCCCGCCTTCGGCAGACCATAAGCAATGTTAATGGTTGTCTTGCTCACCAGCTGAGCTGCCGCCTCTGCAGCAGTATCCGTCATTCCCTCCTTATTCCTTCCACAGCCTGTCGGAAGGCACATAAGAAGCGCCGCCAATCCCAGCAGAATTGGTAATTCTCTTTTCTTCATCGAATCGTTTCTCTTCATTTTTCTCATATCTTTTTGATTGTATCAAAATTTTTCCTTTTTGTACACTGGATTAAACTTTCCTTCTGCGGTATACTGTCTTTGATTCATTAACAACCTTCTTGAGCTTAAGCAGCAAGATGGATAATTCCCTGCCGACTGTAAGGGATATTAATCCTAATTATCTTGCAGCAGAAAGGAAGCTGCCATGTTTTATCTCTTGTTCGTTATTTTCTTCGTTATGTTGGAATATGGCCTGAAGACCTATGCGGAAAAGAAGCTGGGCGACGGGCAGACCTTTTCTATTCTGAAAGGGAAAATCAGGCTTTGCCGTTACCACAACGAGGGGGCTTTCCTGAACCTGATGGAATCCCGGAAAAAAGTGCTTTTGCTCATTTCCCTGATTCTTACCGGAATGATCACTCTTCTTTTTCTCCTTACCCTCTTTCACCGGGGAAACCGTCTGTTAAAGCTGGGACTTTCTCTGCTTCTTGGCGGGGCTTTTTCCAATACCTACGATCGGCTGAAAAAGAAATATGTAGTGGACTACTTTTCCTTTAATTCTCCCTTTCCCGCCCTCAACCGCATGGTATTCAATCTGTCGGATTTTGCCATTCTCATTGGTTCTCTGCTTCTGGTAGCTACATCGCTTTCCAAATAATGCTGTATATTTCTTTTCTCTTTAGCTCATACTACATTGAAAATCAGAATAACAATTAATGTGTGAGGTATAAGTATGTCCCCTTCCGATTCTCTGTCCACTTCTCTGGAAAAAAATAAAGCTCGTCTGCATCAGCTCCTTCCGCTGCAGAAGAGCTTCGATTTTGTTACCCGGGATCTGTCTCTCGGCGATATCCCCTGCTTTTTTGTAGGCCTGAACGGCCTTTGTGACCAGGAGCTGATTCTCAAGATTTTTTCTGAATTCAGCCTGCCGGAGGACAGCACCCCGGGCACCACTTCCCTGGATACTATTCCGAAGGAGATTATAGAGCAATTTCTCTATACACAGGTTACTGCAGTCCCTTCCTTCCAAAGGCTGGTCAATGCCCTGTTGGTAGGCTCTGCCATATTACTTGTGGGAAATTATGGTCAGGGTCTGATTCTGGATACCCGTGACTATCCCGACAGAGACCCGGATGAATCGGACACAGAAAAGGTCATCAGAGGCGCTAAGGATGGTTTTGTGGAATCCATTGTTACCAATTGCTGTCTGATCCGCCGCAGACTGCGGAGCAGCAGGCTTACCTTCGCTGCACAGTCTGTGGGCAATTTAAGCCATACTGATGTTGCCGTTGCCTATATGGAGGGTCTGTGTGATCCTAAACTTCTGTCTCAGGTGCAGGAGAAGCTGAGGACTCTTTCTGCCTCAGCCCTGACCATGGGTGTACAAAGCCTGAAGGAGCTTCTGGTGAAAAAAAGTATGTTTCATCCAATGCCGGATTTTTATCTTACCCAGAGACCGGATGTGGCCTGCAGCTACCTTACGGAGGGCTATATTCTGCTTTTGGTAGATAACTCTCCCTTTGCTCTGGTGCTGCCCTGTACCGTATTTCAGTTTACGCAAAGTCCCGAGGACTATTATCGAAGTCCTGCTGTGGGTACCTACCTGAGACTGGTGCGCTTTCTCTGCCTCCTGGTGAGCCTTTTTTTCATGCCTTTGTTTCTGCTGTTTTCCTTAAATCCCGGCTGGCTGCCTGAAATCCTGCACCCTATGATCACCTCAGATGTATCCCCCCTTGCCCTGTTCATCTACGTTCTTTTCGTGGAGCTGGGACTGGATTTGTTTAAATACGCTTCTGCCCACACCGCCTCCGATTATTCCGGCGCCCTTTCCATCGTGGGCGGTCTGCTGATCGGGGATATGGCCATCAATCTGCAATGGGCCAGTGTAGAGGTGATCTTCTACGGAGCCGTCACCTTGCTGGCCACCCTCAGCCTCCCCAGTGTGGAGCTTTCGGATGCCGTTCGCCTATATCGATTCTTCTTGATTCTGCTGACCGGCCTGTTTTCTGCATGGGGCTTTGGAATAGGACTGGCATTGATTCTCCTGTCCTTAATTACCACACCTGTTTTCGGAAAAAAAAGCTATTTCTGGCCTCTTTTTCCCTTTCACTGGGAAGCCCTAAGAACCCTGTTATTTCGCTATCCAACCTTTAAGGCCCAGCCGGAAAAAAAGCAGCAACAAAAATAGGGGGAGCTATTCCCCCTTTTTCCCTTTAAATTCAGAGGGCCATACCCCCACCTTTTTTTTAAACAGCTTAGAAAAATGAACCGGGTCGGAATAGCCTACCATTCCTGCCACATCCTTTGCCAGAAGCTCTTCATTTACCGAAAGCAGGCATTTTGCATACTCGATTCTAAGCATCTGAATATACTGTCCCGGTGTATATCCCGTATGATCCTTAAACAACTTTCCCAGGTAAGGCGCTACCAGACCAAATTCCGCCGCCAGCTCCCTGACCGTAATCGGCTCCGTGAGATGCTCCCGGATATATACCTCGACTTTCTGCATCAGCTCTTCATTTCCCTGCCTCTTTAGTCCCGAGCCTTCCTTCAGAATATCCTCCTTCAGGTTTCCTCCAAGGTTTGTGCAAAAAACCTCTACCAGCTTATCCCTCTCTTTTTGCTCACTATGTTCATGATACTCCTTATGGATCTCTTCAATCAGAGCCTCCATATCCTCCATCACAATAGGCTTTAATAAATACCGTTTCACCTGATATTCAATAGCCTGCTGCGCATAATGAAAGTCATTATAGCCGCTTATGGCCACTATAATCGTTTCAGGGTAATGTTCGTGAGTAAATTTCATCAGCTCAATTCCATCCAGAAGAGGCATATTGATATCCGTAAAGATCACATCCACAGGGTTTTCCTTCAGATAATCCACCGCCTCTTTTCCATTGAGAGCACACTTTACTACGCAGAACTCCGGATTGATCCGTTCAATCATAATTCTTATTCCCCTGAGAAGCGGCAATTCATCTTCTGCTACCAATACCTTAATCATCGCATCGACCTCCAAGCAATACACAGGCTCCCTTATCTTCATTGTGCAGCTCAAAGATAAAATCCTTTCCGTAGGTTATCTTCATTCTGGTGTAGATATTCGGAATACAGAGTCCGCCAATGGATATGCTGTTCAGAATATCCTTTACTTCCTCTTTATCCAGCTTCTGTGTAAATTGGTGAAATTCATCCAAAAACTCATCGGGAAATCCTCCTCCATTGTCCCGAATCAATATGTACCATTTCTTCTCATGTACCCAGGCATGGATAAAAATTTTCCAGATAGGCTCCACCTTTTTAAAGCCATGCCTGAAGCAGTTCTCACAAATTGGCTGTATAATCAGCTTTGGTACTCTGATCCCTTCAGCAGCCTCCTCTGTCTTAATTTCATATTCAAAAAGCTCCTCATATCTGACCTTCATCAGGAGCATATATTTCTTGGCATTTTCACATTCCTCTTTAATGGTACTGAACCCGTCTCCCATTTGTGAGGTATAACGAAGAATCCCCCCCAGTTCTTTGCAAATATAGGGAATCTTCGTGTTTCCATCCAACTGTGCCTCCATGGATACAATGGCCAGAATATTGTGGAGAAAATGAGGATTCATCTGCGATTGAAGGGCAAACAGATGTGCCTTTACCTCATTGGTCTTTGCAGCGATCTGCATCTGCATACTGCTTTTCAGCTTCTCCAGCATCGTATTAAAGGAATTCTCCAGCCGAATGACGATGTCATCTGAATTTTCATTGGCAATTTCCACAGACAGGTTATCCATGGCAATGGATTTCAATGAATTATCCAGGGTAAGCAGGGGGGCAGAAAGGTATTTAAACATAATCCGCTCCCAAACCAGAGCCACGGTGATAATGGCTGCCACTACCAAAGCAAGAATCATATAGAATCTTTGAAGCTCCTGCTCCAGCTTGATCGGCCTTTTATGAAACTGAACCACATATGGAGCGTGTTCTAAGGACAGCTTCAGCTCATAATTATTGTCATATTCGATTTCTTCTGATTTGCCGGCACTGGTATAAATCACATTTCCCTGCAAATCCAGAATATCCGCATAATTCTCCTCTCCTATATCGCAGAGTATTTGCTCCAGTTGCTCAACCGACTCCCATACCTCTACGAAGCCGTAGGTTCCTCCCGTGGAGTAGTCACTAATCTGCCTGACCACCGCCAGACACTCCTCTTCACTGGTTCTGTCCAGTATGTTCTTCATCGGTTCCCGATACAGGGCTTCTGACCGATTTACCGTAAAAAAGTCCTCTACCTCCTCAAAGGCAGTTCCCAGAAAAAACTGTCTGCTGTCACTGTTTGCAGGTTCCTCACCCAAAATCCAGCAGAAGTCTCCCTGTTGATTGTAAAGCAGGACAATTAGCTCTCCATTTCCTTTGATGTTATAGGTTTCCAAAAGCTGCTTTACCCTTTTTCCTTCATCCGGATTATCTTGAAAATAGTTTCCATCCGGCTCCTGAGACAAATGACGAAATATTTCCACAATCTCGGGATTCATGGCAATCTGCATTGCCGTATGATCCATATTGTAGTAAAAGCTGTCCAACTGAGCTGTGGTTTTCTGGGCGATAAGCTGAAAATGCTGCTCATCCTCTGTTTTCATTTCACTGACGACCACCTTGTAAATATAACCTACAAGACCTGCGGTAATCAGCAATATAATCCCTGTATGATACAGAAAAAATCTTGTTTTTAATTTCAGCCGTCTCATCCTTTAGTCCAAACTTCTTCCTATTCTACATTCTGCCATACTCTGTTTCCATATCTCCAATGATTCCGGAATCAATAAATTTCTTCTCTGCCATTTCTCTCATAATGTCTATAGCCCTTTCATGGGAAAAGCCATCCTTGTAGGGTCTTGGCTCCGTCAGCGCCTGATAGATATCGATACAGGCCATAAGCCGTTCCTCGAAACTCAGTTCTTCTTCATTAATTCCAAAGGGATAGCCCGTACCGTCAAGCCTTTCGTGGTGATGCACCGCCCATTTCGTCACTTCCTCAAGCCCTCTGATTCTATTCAGCATATTCCAGCTCTGCCAGGCATGGTTTTGAATATTCTTATACTCCTGCTCCGTCAGTTTGTCTGGCTTCTCCAAAATGTTGCTATGTACAGTCAGCTTTCCTAAATCATGTACGGCTCCTGCCAGATAAAGGCGGGTACACTTGTCCTCATCATATCCGTAAAATCTGCCCATCTCTTCTGCCCGTGTTGCCACTCCCAAAGAATGCTTCCGGGTAAACTCCGACTTATAATCGATAATTTTCACCCAGAAATCACAGATCTCATGTACCGTTTCGTTGGAATACTCACAAAAGCCACTGTCTACCTCTCTTTTCAGGCTTTCCTCCAGCTTTTCTTGCTCCATATCTGCAAAGGCTTCTACCGTTGTTCCTTGAAAAAATGCCTCTACACATTCAGAAGAGTAACGAACAGACTCCTTTTCCCTCACATAGTCACATATCTTCTCATATTTTTCCCGGGTCATCCCATCTAAACGAAACAGGGTATCAAGGCTGTCCCCCATATGGATCAACTGGGCTGACAAGGGGGTTTCTGCTGCCTTTTTTTCAAAGGGGCCGCTTCCGTCAGCCTCCTCATGGTGATACAGAATCGCATCCTTCCCTTTGGGAGAAAAGGGCAGTTTTTCTATATTGTGCTCTCCCATGATGCAGTGTGCCTTCAGCTTTTTCCCCTCAAACCCCTCACTGGGATTCTTCCCCTGATTATGCTCCTCCCGAATATATTCTGTCAGAGCATTATCATGAAGGGTAGCCAGCCCCGCCAGCTCCACCAGTTCTCCTTCTTCCATTCCCAGTTTTCTCCCCAGAAGAACACAAAATCTGGCCACACGCTTTCCATGACCTTTGGCTATCGGCAGCAGTTGACTTTCTACACAATCCAGGCCATCAGAAAACGCATATAAAAGATCACTGAAATATATCTTCATTTCTACCTCTCATTCTGCTGCATTGGCAGCATTGACAATCCGGCTGCTTATCTATCTAAATGGCTGTCTGATTAAACTCAGTAACGATGTCGTTGGCAATCTGTGCATTCTGCGACTGAATCTGGCTTAAATAACGAAAATTACTTCCCTCATACGGCAAAGCCTCTCCAAACAGACCTATTTCATAGCAATTTCGTATAACGCTGATGATACATTGGTCATAATGATCACTTTCACAGGAACGGCACATTTTCAGGGTATGGGCGATTCCCTTGGCAAAATCTTCTTCATGGTAGAGCTTAAAATCGGTAACGGGTATATTGGCATCCCCATTCATCACATATGAAACATTATCCTTCATACAACCGATAGCGCAATTCTGTGCATAGCCAACGATACAGGAGGGCTTATCACAGCCTCCGCAAGACGCTTCTCCCAGACAGCAACCGGTAAGATCCTCAATTAATCTGTTAAAGTTAACCTCCGAATACTTAATTCCCATGTTTTTCCTCCATTCTACATCTTTTTTATTTCCTTAGCAACGTGTTCATTATAATCTGTCGAATTCTGTCGGTACATGTGCTTTTTAAAAAAGGATATGTGCTTTTTTAAGTTTTTATGTTCCGGGTGCACGCAAACCTAGTATAACGGTTCATAAATAACTCGACTATAAACGCAGAATATTTTTTTGAGTGTGCAGTTTCAAAAACATAGGCGTAGCGGGCTACGCTGAGGATTTTGAAGCTGTGCAATCGAAAAAATAGTCAAGTTATAGAGTCGGGTTATTTTGAAACCGTTATACTAGTGTATTCTTTCATCTTTTCATGAAAAAAGCTCAGCCTCCGTAGACGAAGACCGAGCTTTTTTTCAAAGAAAATGGTTTTCCTTCTGTTTATTTTTTCGGTTATACCAGTAATAACCATTACGGGAACAGTACAGACGCTCCAGAGTAGGGGAATTCAGATAAAGTGCCATTATTCAGCAGCTATAAAGTCAATCGTTTCGACAATCTTTTCTATTTTTTCTTCATAACTTTCTTTCATTTCAGTCAAATAGGTATAACGAAATTCATGAAAGAGTCCCTCTCCTGCCAAGCTATATTGAGTCTGAGTAAATTCTTGTCCTTCAGCATTATAGGTAAATACCAATTTATGGGCAGCAAACCCATCTATTGTTATATTTGATAACTCTATAATCTCCAGCTCTGGATAAATATCATTGAAAATTTCATCATAATACTCTTTGGTATTCTCTAAATCAAATCTCCATGCTTCTCCTGTTTCATAAATTAGAATAGGAATCTTGGCTTCTTTCGTCTCCGAAAAAATAACATTTCTACCATCCTCTCCTTGAAGTATCTCCAACGACCAACTTGCCGGATATGTAAATACGACAGATCTGTCTTCGTATTGCACATACTCTTCGTTTCTCGCCTCTTCTGTTCTTGTAGTTTCTTCCTCTGTGTTTTCCTGTTTTTTAGCCTCCACGTCTACAGCAGTAATCTCTTCCTGTGTATTTTGGGGCTGCGGCTTTTCTTCTACAGCTTTTCCACAAGCTATTACTCCGATAAATACATAGGTCAAAATCATAAACAAAACTATTTTTTTATACATACCTTTCTCCTCTTCGCATCTGCCCAATATAATATGATACCAGGGTCAAAAGGTCTGAACCCACATGAGCTTGCTCAAATTGTCACGCGTCAAATTATAATTCTCTCCTGCCGCAATTCTGCCGCAGATTAAATCCTACATTTTACTTCTTATCTCTGCCTTTGTGTGCCGTTTCT
>SFDP01000031.1 GCA_004558185.1 Lachnospiraceae bacterium
CCGATCGATAGTTGAACCGCCGGAAGTCCTCATTTTCCTTAATGTCCCCAAAATGTCCTTCCGTCTGTATTGAGCGTGTCTGGCGTTTCAGGATACCCGTCTCGCTCTGGATGTTCGTATTGGATTCTTCTTTCAGTTCTTCCCATCGTCCGTTGATCTTCATGACCTTATTCCGGTCAGAATTCTTTTCAGCATTGTATTTATAAAGGCACCTGGCTTTATGTTCACAGCCGCTGCAGTCCGCACATCCATATACTTCAAACGTCTGGGTATATCCATCCTGTTTCTGACTTTCTGTCCGAATATGGCGCAGTTCCCTTCCGTCATGGCAGATGTAATAATGCTCATCCTCAAAGACGGCGTATGTCATGTTGTAATACTTTCCGATATCTTCTTTGTATGCGCGGGTCTTCCGCTTCTCATGATCCTGGAGCTTGATATAACCCTGGATTCTGTTCTCCTTCAGATACATCAGGTTCTTTTCACTGCAGTAGCCGCTGTCGGCAGTTACCGCCTCCAATGTATCTGCGAATGCTTTCTGATGCTTTTTCAAAACAGGGATCAGAGTGTTGTAATCCGTCCGGTCACTGCTCACATAACTATGGACAATGAAGTAATTCTCCACCGCAATCTGGACATTGTATGCCGGCTTTAACTGTCCATTCAGCATATGGTCCTCTTTCATCCGCATGAACGTTGCTTCCAGATCGGTCTTGGAATAGCTGTTACGATCTTTCCCCATGATTTCAAAACATTCCTTATATTCCATAAGACGTCTTCCGCATTCTTCCAGTTCCTCATAAAGCTGCTGGATCTGCGGCTTATGCTTTCCCTTTCTGCGGACAAACAGGATCCCTTCGCCTTCTGCAATCTGCATCAGATTTTTCTGCAGTTTTAAGAGCTCAAGGGGAGAACAATGATCAATCTCGATGATGGTATTGTTCGAGATTTTCTTATGCTTTGTCATTTTCCGCCGCCTGTTTTCTTCGATTACTTTCCTGACCTTTTCCATTCCCTCGATCACGAACATCCGAGCTTCTCCAAGATCGTATTTAGGCCCATATCCATTTTCATACAGAAATGCGTTGTACTTTGCGTAAAGGGCATCTATGGTGTCAAGAAGACCGGCAAGATGATAGTTGATGCTTCCACGCCAAACAAATGTGTACCGGTTTGCATTCGCTTCGATCTTTGTCCCATCGATGTAGAGTTCTTTCAGCGTAAGAAGGCCTTCCTTTTGCAGGCGGCGCATAAACTGATAGTTCAATTCATCCAGGATCTCGCCCGTCAGTTTTTTTTTGGTCAACCAGATGAAGGCAAGGTCCCTCTGGCACAAGTCCACGATACGGTCAACCGCCCTGACTCCCCGCATATTTGCGTAAGTGCTCACAGAATACAGCATGATTGAGTTATACCCGGTTCTTCCCTTATCTGAATAACAGGCCAAAAGGCCTGAAAAATCTAATTCCTCCATCACTTTTTTCAGGGTATAGACTGGATCGTCGTCGGGTAAACTCAATTCGAAGAAACTGAAGTTGATTTTTTGTTGACCAATATCAAAAAAGTCATTATAATAATCTTGTTTGCGCATAGTTCCATTATAACATGGAACGGAGAAAAGATGGTTTGTCATTAGCCATCTTTTTCTTTTTAATAGATAAATTTCAGGGGCAGGTGTGGTCCGCAAGGATCACACCTGCCCCTGTGTAGAGTTATCTATTTCCCGACAGCCCCTTGTTAACACGGGGAGGAATTAGATTGTTAGATACCCCTTGACAAATAATACTATATAGAATATAGTATTAAAAAACAATAATATTATATAATATATAATATTATACAAAACCTACAAATCGTTGATGAAAGGAGGAGCGCATGATATTCAATACAGGTGCAGCACTTTTAGATGCCATTGTGCTGGCAGTAGTCTCTAAGGAAGCAGAAGGCACATACGGTTATAAGATTACTCAGGATGTTCGGCAGGCATTGGAAGTGTCCGAATCTACACTCTATCCGGTACTCAGGCGTCTGCAGAAGGATGGGTGCTTAGATACTTATGATAGAGAATTTGGCGGAAGAAACAGACGTTATTATCAGATTACGGAGGTGGGGAGCATTCAGCTCAGCCTCTATAAAGCAGAGTGGAAGGTTTACTCGACCAAAATCAACAATCTGTTTAATGAAAAGCAATAGATAGGAGGCAGCCATAAGTTGTAGTAAAGATCTGAAAACCAGAGAAATGTGGCTGGAAATTATGCATACTTACCGTATACAGAGGGAGGAAGGATAGATGGCAAAAAAAGAATTTATGGAGCATCTGGAGAAGCTTCTATGGGATATTTCGGAGAGTGAACGGACAGAGGCTCTCCAATATTATGAGAATTACTTTGATGATGCTGGAGAAGAAAATGAGGCACAGGTGTTAAAGGATTTAGGCAGTCCTGTTCAGGTAGCACGCAAGATCAAGGCAGGCTTTAATGAGCAGACTGCGGAATATTCTGAGCAGGGCTATGAAGATACCCGTTTTCGGGATGCCATGGAAATGCTTGTAGAAGAGGAAAAGAAAAGCTGGAAGAAGAATGATGCTGATCCAACTGGCGTACCCAGGGGAGAAAAGCAGAATAACGGAGGTAATACTTGGAAGATTGTTGCAATTGCCCTTGTATGTATAATCGGGATACCTATTGTCCTTCCGATTGCCGTGGGAATATTAGGAACTGTTTTGGGAATCCTGATTGCGGCGGCTGCGATACTTTTCAGTCTTATACTGGTCGGGGCAGCGATATTGATCTGTGGTATGATTTATATAGGTATAGGGATAATCAATCTGTTTGCTGCTCCGGCTGTGGGTATGGCCATGACAGGCAGCGGTTGTCTGCTGTTCTCTCTGGGATTGCTGATTAGCTGGTTGATGCTGAAAGGCACGCTGACCATCATTCCCTGGCTGATTCGTACAGTGGTGGAGCTTGCACAGTATCCCTTTAGAAAGGCAGGTGTAATTCGATGAAGAAAAGTTCTAAAATAATATTAGGCATCGTCATCGTGACTTTGCTGTTAGGCATTGCCGGATTAACGGCAGGAGTAGCCATGGGCGCCAGACCGGCTGAATTTTTGAATGTTAAGGTGGGAGGAATCAACTTAAGTCTGGGAGATAATCCTCTTTTTTATGATGGAATAGCTTTCATGGGCAATAAGCAAAGTGATAGCTTTTCGTCAGAAGAAATTGACTCTTTGAAAATCAGTATGGGAAGGGGAACAGTGAATATCCTTTCTTCTGGGGATGATACAGCCTTGTATTATGAAGGTCAGGGTCAGTTTTCTACTGAACAAAAGGGGACAACCCTGGTGATCAAAGATAATGGGATGAGCACCCCTGCTTCAATTGATCTGTATCTTCCTGACAGGGTGTTTGAACAGGTGGATATGGAGCTGGGAGCCGGCAGTACGTATATTACAGCATTATCTGCAAATAAACTGAACATTGAACTGGGGCTTGGGGAGGTGGAGGCAGAGTATCTGGAAGGCAAAAACGAGCTGGAAATTCAAGTGGGAGCGGGGAGCTTCTCGGCAGATACCTGCATCGGCAAAAAGATAGACATAAGCTGTGGAATGGGCTCTGTACAATTAACCTTAGGAGGAAAAGAAACAGATTATGATTATACACTGAGCTGTGGAATGGGAAATATAACTATCGGGAGCAGCAGTATTTCCGGCTTAGGAAGAGAACAAAAGATCGATAACCAATCTGTTCAGCAAATAGATGCAGAATGTGGTATGGGCCAAATAAATATAGACTTTACGGATTATTCAGGTGGTTGAACTCGTGAGAGCTTAACCGGAATAAAGCTTTACAGATAAGGCAAAGACGGGGATGCAGAAGGTAATTCGCTGACTGAAAACAATAACGCATATGAAAAGGTAAAAGGCATAAATCGTCTTTTTAAACTGCCCCGGCACAGTGTTTTTTTATAACGGAGCCAAAGATACAGGATATTTCTTTCAAAAGATGAAGCGGGCTCCTGAGGATTTTGGAATTTGTGAAATGGAAGAAATAGAAAAGGATAATCCGATCAATGATAAAACGTTGTACTCAGGAGTTAGATTGAAGGATAGAAATTTTCCATGTATTTATTTAGGCAATAGAACAGGCAGAGCTTGTTCTGTGCATGGGGATGAGGATACTTATTAAAGACAGTACCTGAGCTATGGAGCAGTTAGGAATAAACGAACAGGAGGAAGAACAAATGGAACCTAAAAAGTTGAAGAAATCAGGCTATAACAAAATGATTTGCGGAGTATGCGGAGGAATCGGGGAATATTTCAATATTGATCCCACACTGGTTCGTCTGCTTTGGGTGATTCTGACCATCGGAGGCTTCGGAATGGGGCTGCTTATTTATATTTTGGCAGCAATAATCATACCTCAGGAGGTTGGTTGAAAATGTAGGAAACGGGCTGTCTGGCCTCTTATTTCTTTTTCGGGAGCTTTAAACAGACTTTCTGAAAAAACAGGAACTATTCAATCACTTCATCGTTACGGGGACAATTTTACGCAAGATTTACTTCGTAAATGGATATGTGCCTGCTGCTACTTTTTCTCAAAATCAGCGCAGTAAAGGTGCAGACCTGCTGGATAGTTACAAAAATATAGCTATCCAGCACCCCATTCGCAAAATCGCTGTTACACAGCTTTTCTTCTGCTTATGTGGTAGCTCTGCCATATAAATGTTTGATGATATGTCCATTCATGCAAGCAGGAGGTTCACCTCATTGAACATTTGCATGACTCTGAATAGGTAGAAAAAATATTTAAAAACAGGGAAATTTATCATAGATAAGAAGGAGAAGATTAGGTATAATATAACGATAGAATAAAGAGAATAAGGAGAGCATAGGATTATTACAATGATTGTATTGCTGTCCTGAAAGAATTTTTAAAGGAATAGAAGGCAAATGAAAACACGACTGACCATAATTATCTGTAAACTACTTCGCTTCATTGGGAAACTCATCGGAAAAGGAAGCTCTTTGCCGGGAAAGATTGCACTGAAAATCTGTCCTGATATTTTAAAACAGATTACCCTTCCGCCATATATTATTGCAGTAACCGGAAGTAACGGTAAGACTTCTACAGTAGAGATGATTGCTCATATTTTAACGTCTAATGGCAAGAAGGTGGCCTGGAATAAAGAGGGCTCTAATCAGATTGAAGGAGTAACGACCTTGATTTTGAACAGTTGTACCTTAAGCGGCAAGGTGACTGCAGATATCCTTCTGATCGAAAGTGATGAGCGTTTTGCCCGTTATACCTTTAGGTATATTACACCTACTCATTATGTCATTACGAACCTGTATCGGGATCAGCTTACTCGAAATGGGCATCCCGAATGGGTATACAATGCACTTTTAGACAGCATCCATGAGGAGACACAGTTGATTCTGAACGCAGATGATCCTTATGTATCCTGCTTTGGTTATGGAAAAGAGGATGTAGTATGGTTTGGTGCAGGGGACTTAAGCACCGATACGGTGGAATTTGATGGAGTTTATCATGATGGTGCATATTGTCCTCGCTGTAAGCATCCTTTAACCTACAGCAAATACCACTACAACCACATTGGGCACTATTCTTGTGAAAACTGCGGACACAGGCGTAATGAGACCGCATATACCGTAACGGATGCGGATTTGGAAAAGGGAGTGGCAGTGATCAATGGGCAGTATGAGATTAAGCTGGCCTTGAAATCCCTCTATAATATCTACAATATCCTGGCTGCATTTACGGTAGCTTCTCTAACCGGAATACC
The DNA here is from genome assembly GCA_004558185.1 of Lachnospiraceae bacterium. Classification (GTDB taxonomy): domain Bacteria; phylum Bacillota; class Clostridia; order Lachnospirales; family Lachnospiraceae; genus SFDP01. Next base: position 5,808 of record SFDP01000031.1, read on the forward strand.
GGGAGAGAAGATTGTCCCCTGTATCAATAATTATGTGCTGAAAAACGGTCGTGTGGTTACGTTTTCACTGAATGACCGGAAAGGAATTCTTCTAACCTCCAAGCATGAGAACAGTATTTCCTATAATCAGTCTCTGCGCATTGCGGCTGCAGACAGTGAGGGATGTGATGTACTGATCATCGTTGATGCAGTCAGCAGAAAGTATTTTACCAGCGATGTATCATGGCTTTGGGATATTGATTTTCACCTTCTTAATAGTGAAAATGTAAAGCGGATTCTTTTGGCAGGAACCTATTGTAATGATCTGGCGGTGCGTTTCTCCTATACAGAGATTCCCCAGGAAAAAATCATGGTCTTAGACACTGTAGAAGCAGCAGTTGCAGCACTGGACAACCATAATGAAGAAAAGATTTATGTGATTACCTGCTTTTCCGATAAAGACAAGTTTTTGGGGAAGGTACGGATAAATCAGGGAACAGAATGAGAGGAAAGAATGAAATTATTACATTTGTACAATGACCTAATGAATTTATATGGAGAGTATGGTAATGTCAGTGCCATGATGCGGATGCTGGAAAAAAGCGGTATATCTGCCCGATTGGACAGGCTGTCCGTGGAAGATCAGCCTGTTTTGTCCGACTATGATTTTATCTATGTAGGCTCGGGAACAGAAAGCAACCAAAAGTATGTGCTGAAGCATCTGCATACCCTTAAAGAAGAATTAAAGCAATATATTGAGGCGGGAAAGGTTCTTTTAATGACAGGAAATTCCTTTGAGCTTTTGGGGGAATGTCTTACGGACACCAAGGGAAAAGAATGGCAGGGTTTGGGACTCTTTCCCTTTCGCATAAAGGAACAGGACAGAATTCGCTATACAGGTGATGCCATTTTTACGATGGAAGGTCTGGAGCAGCCACTGGTAGGCTTTGTAAATAAATGCAGCACTATTGAAGGTGTGAACCTTCCTTTGTTTAAAGTAAAGATGGGACTGGGAAACGAAGGACAGGGCGGGATGGAGGGAATCCGCAGCAAAAATTTCTTCGGTACTCATCTTACCGGGCCTGTACTCATTAAGAATCCTGATTTTTTGATTTATTTAGCACAGCTTCTTTGTGTGCAGGCAGAAGCGGAGCAGAAAGAAGTAACGGGAATGGAAACAGAAATAGAGGCCAAAGCCTGTGAAGGAGCCAGGAATAAGGAGGCAGACGGAGGAAACAGAGAGCTGCTGAATACTGGCTGGTTAGAGGCAGAAAGAGCCGGCTATGAAGTGACGCTTCGGGAACTGGGCAAACGGCTTTCCACGCATGGCTGACAGTCAGCCTGAGAAGGAGGGAGTGCTGTTTGCTCTGCAGAACCCGATATGCTGCCAAAGTTACTTTAAAACAGTAATGTACGAAAAAAAATACAGCGTGTCGGATTGACACGATTTGGGTCGATTAGTATAATGAAGCCTATAATTACATAAGAAGCCAATGGAAGGCTGCAGGAAAGAGGCGGAGAGCCCACCGAAGGAGTAATACTCTCAGGGATTCCCAGGAATAAGAATTGACGGGAATAGGACTGTAGCTGGATGGCCCGCTGGAGAAGCTCATTAACTGGGTGCCGAAGGTGAAAGTGGCAGTGACTGCGAATCTCTCAGGCAAAAGGACAGCGTTGTGACAGGTAAGGGATAGAAGGTGCAGAGCCTTTTGTTTTCTTACGGTTTAAAATGACGTTTGGTTCAGGGATGTTCTCCTTGAACCTTTTTTATTGCATATCAGTCCGAACAGCATGAGAACAAAGCACAGATGATGTAAAGAGTAACCATTCATGGTCAATGCACCGACCCATCCGTCATTAGCAGAATATCTTGATTATTTCTTTATGGCACAAATGCAAAAACCCTCGTGGCAGCCTGCTGCACCTATGTTTTTAAAGTGTACTCTGAAAGAAATATCTGCGTCTTCAGAGCGGGTATGAAGAACGACTCAACGATTTAGGCTGAGGCAGTTTTACCCATGGCAAAAGGGTGAGAAGGACAAAGAGTCTGGAAACCGATATTGATGGTTACACAAAATAAGATAGGGGGAGAACCGGAAAAAGGGTTCAGAAAAAAACATGGAAATGATAATGAACACAATTGCTAAGGTGGTAGATGAAGTAAATGGATTTCTTTGGGATTATGCCTTACTGTTTCTGCTTACCGGAACAGGTATCTTTTATACCGTCTGTCTGAAATTTGTTCAGATAAGAAAATTTGGAGCGGGAATGAAGCTGCTGTTTGGGAATTTTTCTCTGCATGGCAGCCATGACGGACATGGTCTCAGTTCCTTTCAGGCTCTGACTACCGCCATTGCGGCTCAGGTTGGTACAGGGAATATTGCCGGAGCAGCAACGGCTATAGCAGCCGGAGGCCCGGGAGCGATTTTCTGGATGTGGGTCAGTGCCTTTTTCGGTATGGCCACAATTTATGCGGAAGCGGTAATGGCGCAGGTGACCCGAAAGGTAGAGAATGGAATAGTTTCCGGTGGCCCTATTTATTATATTCGCTATATTTTTAAAGGAAAATTTGGTAAATTCCTGTCTGCCTTTTTCTCAGTTGCCATCATTCTTGCCTTAGGCTTTATGGGAAATATGGTACAGTCAAACTCAATCGGTTCTTCTTTTCAGGGAGCTTTTGGGGTAAATCCGCTGTTCATGGGGATTATTATTGCCATTGTTGCAGGGATCATTTTTCTTGGCGGCATCAAGCGTATTGCCCGTTTTACAGAAAAAATTGTCCCCATTATGGCATTTTTATACATCATTGGCTGTATCGTTATCCTGTGTATGAATCCTGCGGGGTTGGTACAGGCGATTAAGGATATTTTTGTGGGAGCCTTTGCTCCTCAGGCCATAGGTGGCGGTCTGCTTGGAGTTACCGTACAAAAGGCTATGCGTTTTGGTGTGGCAAGGGGGCTTTTTTCCAATGAGGCAGGTATGGGTTCTACTCCTCATGCTCATGCAGCGGCAGAGGTTGACCATCCCTGTGATCAGGGAGTGATCGCTATGATCGGTGTGTTTATCGATACCTTTATTATTCTTACTCTGACGGCATTGGTAATCGTATCCAGCGGCCTGTATGCGGATGGCCAAACAGGGGCGGCATTGGCACAGAGTGCTTTCAATGCGAGCTTTGGCAGCTTTGGAAATATTTTTATTGCTGTCTGTATGCTGTTTTTCGCCTTTACTACGATTGTAGGCTGGTACTATTTTGGAGAAGTCAATGTACGCGCTCTATTTGGAGACAGGCTGGTAAGGGTGTATGCCGTGATTGTGGTAATCTGTGTGGTTATCGGCTCCACCTTGAGGGTAGATCTGGTATGGAATATGTCGGATATGTTTAACGGACTTATGGTTTTACCCAACCTGATCGGGCTTCTTCCCTGCGTGGGAGTGGTGATGAGTAAAACCGCAGAATATGAGAAGAGAAAATAAGGTTATTGCTGCTTCAGAGATTTGAGCAAAATATAGCGCATATAACCACCATATTTTTCTTTTTTGGCCTGAATCTGAAAGCCACAGGCCTGGAAGCCTTTCAGGCTGGGAATATTCTGCGGAGAAACGGTAGCCATGCAGTAAGAATGGGAAGTACCCACCTGCAGCAGAGCGCAGTTGATCAGGCTCTGCTGCAGGTGGTGTCCCCTATGGGCAGGTAATACCGCAAGAGATTCTAAATGAGCCGTCTGCAGAAGCTGTTCCCGATGAAAGCATAGATCCCGCCCCAGATTATCTGCCAGGAGACCGGGATACAGAACCAGCAGATAGGCGGCAGGAGTGCCGGTAAAATCCAAAGCCAGCAGACCGAATCCATCATGGGTAAGAATCCGCCCCACAAAGGCAGGAGCATCGGGGATAAACAGACTCTTATCCGTCAGGGCATTCCATGAAATATTCATGATATTCAGAATCGTGTCTTTATCCTCAAGAACAGCCCGGCGGATATGGTATCCGCAAGAGGATAGGGCAGTCACGGGTTTTTCCATTATTTGTTACCTTCCTTCGATATTGACAGCAAATGGATAGGACAGACCGAAAAAGAGAAAAGGATTATTCGGTCACTTCAGTCAGGGCGCTGATGTCAGAGTCAATCAGCAGGGAATAGTTGGTGTAATAAACCACGAAACCGGGTTTTCCACCAGCAGGTTTTTTCACATTTTTTTTCAGAGTATAATCGATTTCTACTTTTTCCTGTCCACGGCCTTTGGAATAGAAGGCTGCCAATCGCCCGGCTTCCTCAAAGACCCGGTCGGGCATTTCCTCACCCTGGGATCTGACGATAACATGGGAACCAGGAATGCCTTTGGCATGAAACCACCAGTCATTTCCGACAGCAAACTGAAAAGTGAGCTCTTCGTTCTGATAATTATTTTTTCCCACATAAATATGGTAGCCATCACTGCTGATGTAATGGAAGGGTTTACTGGTAAAGCGTTGCTTTTTCTCATGACTCCTTCGGCGAATATAGCCGGTCTTCATCAATTCATCCTTAATCTGACCTAAGTCCTCTTCCTTTCTCGCAATGTCCAAGGCGGCGCTGACCGATTCCAGATAGTCAATTTCCTCTTTTACCTGTAAAGTCAGGGAAGAAAGTGCCTCATAGGTTCGCTTCAGCTTACTATACCGCTCAAAATATTTTTTGGCATTATCAATGGCAGATAATTCAGGATTCAGGGGAATGGTGATATCCTCTCCTGTATAGTAATTGTTAACGGTGATGGATTTGCTTCCCAAAGGGGCACTATAGCCGTAGGCAGTCAATAGCTCCCCATAAAGCTTATCCTTATCCCGCTTTTTAGTATCCTCCATTTGCTTAAGCTGGAGATCGTATTTTTTGCTGTTTCTTTCCAGAGCAGTCTGAACAATTTTACGCAGATCAACAGACTTCTGTCGAATTCGGGTGAGGGCCTCCTTCTCCTGATAGTATTGTGCCAACAGAAGCGAGAGAGAAGAAAATTGTCGGCAATCCTCAGAGGAATAAGTCACCGGAGGGAAAACAGCGTATTCCACGGGGCGGCCCTTTTCATCGATAATGACCGGAGTAAATTCCCCTTTTTTCACCTTCTCCATCAAGGCAGAAAAGGCCTCATAAAGCTTTTCCTTATCCTGAGAGGTTAGGGCAGCTACAGACAAGTCACAGTTGCCTCCGGCCCGGGCACAAAGCTGATGGGCGGTGAAGGGGGAAAGGCCGGTATAGGTCGAATACAGAGCCTTATAGCACTCCATGTTTTTTGAGTAGACCAGAGCGAAGAACTCTTCCTGACTGGCAGTCAGAGGATTAGCCTTGGAGGTGGTTTCAGGAATAAAGTAATCCCTTCCCGGAAGCACCTCTCTCAGGGAACTGACGGCAGAAGAAATATGCTTGATGCTGTCAATGATTTTCCCCTCTTCGGTGCAGAAAATAATATTACTGTGCTTTCCCATCAGCTCTATAATCAAGCGTTTACGACACAAATCGCCCAGCTCATCCAAATGTTCGATATGAAGCTCCAAAATACGCTCCAGACCGGGCTGGGAAATCGAGATGATCCGCCCATTCTGCAGATGCTTTCGAAGCAGCATACAAAAACCAGGAGCGGTGAGAGGACTGGGTCTATTGGTTTCGGTAAGATAAGCAAGAGGCAGGGAAGCACTGGCAGAGAGAACCAGTCGCTTGGCTCCGTCAGAGGTTTTTACAGTCAGAAGAAGTTCATCTGCCTCCGGCTGCGCAATTTTATAGATTCGTCCCCCGGTCAGTTGTTCCTCCAGCTCCTTTTTTAAGCAGGCAATGGTAATTCCGTCAAAAGCCATGGCAGCATACTCCTTTTTGTATAATTTACTTGATGTTACGCAATGTGATTTATGAACTGTTATACTAGTATACCACAGTCTATACTTGACGGCAAACGGCGGTTGAATTATACTATGATATAAAGGCCAAAAGTCGGGAATCCTTTCTGTCAGCAGAATGCAGAATAAGGGAACTGAGCTGTTGGGCCTGATGTTATACGATACCTGAATGTGCAGGGGAAGTCCGGCATGGAGGAAGGCCCTTGCAAAAGGCAGAGGGAAGGTTGCCGGATGATTTATGCTACCGGGCAGCGGAATGAGAGGAAGAATGATTAAAAGCATGACCGGCTTCGGAAGATGCGAAGTCAGTGAGAACAATCGCAAATTCACGGTGGAGATGAAGTCCGTCAATCACCGCTATCTGGATGTTAACATCAAAATGCCTAAGAAGCTGAACTTTTTTGAGGCAGCCATCCGTACTCTTTTGAAGGATTATATCCAGCGGGGCAAGGTAGATATTTTTATCACCTATGAAGATTATACGGAAAACAATGTCAGCATTAAATACAATCGGGATATTGCACAGGAATATTTGACCTACCTTCAGCAGATGGCAGAGGAATTCAGTCTGGATAATGATATACGGGTGTCTGCTCTGTCACGTTATCCGGAAGTATTTTCCATGGAGGAACAGAACATTGACGAGGAGGGGATTTGGAAGACCCTGGAAAAAGCCCTTAGGGGAGCGGCAGAAGGCTTTGTGGAAACCCGCATTCGCGAAGGGGAGAATCTGCGCAATGATCTGGTGGAAAAGCTGAATGGTATGCAAAGCAGAGTAGCCTTTATCGAAGAAAAATCACCTCAGATTATTGCAGAATACAGAAGGAAGCTGGAGGAGAAGGTGAAGGAGCTTTTGGAGGATGCCAAGGTGGATGAGAACCGACTGTTGATGGAGGTTATTATTTTCGCAGACAAGACCTGCGTAGATGAGGAAATTGTCCGCTTAAGGAGTCATATCGAAACCACCAGAAGTACCCTGCTGGCCGGAGGTACCATGGGACGAAAGCTGGATTTTATTGCCCAGGAGATGAACCGGGAGGCCAATACCATTCTTTCCAAGGCGAATGACCTGGAGATTTCCAATTGTGCGATTGAATTGAAGACGGAAATTGAAAAGGTGAGAGAACAGATTCAAAATGTTGAATAACTAGTATAACGGTTCATAAATAACTGGACTATAAACGCAGAATATTTTTTTGAGTGTGCAGTTTCAAAAACGTAAGCGTAGCGGGCTACGCTGAGGATTTTGAAGCTGTGCAAGCGGAAAAATAGTCAAGTTACAGAGTCGGGCTATTTTGAAACCGTTATACCAGATAACACAGGGGCATAGGGAAGAGTAAAGAGTAAAGCGGAAATGAAGGAGGAACATGAATCAGCTTATTCATATTGGATTTGGAAATCTGGTCAATACAGAAAAGATTATTGCGGTAGTAAGTCCCGATTCGGCTCCTGTAAAGAGATTGGTACAGAAGGCGAAGGAGAACGGGACTGCTATTGATGCTACTCAGGGACGAAAAACAAAAGCAGTATTGGTAATGGAAAACAGCCAGCTTGTACTGTCGGCACTTTTGCCGGAGACCATTGGAAACCGTGCCCAGACAGGGAGGACAGATGAGGATGAAAGGTGAGGGATTACTGATCGTTATTTCCGGATTTTCAGGAGCCGGTAAAGGTACACTGATGAAACGACTGATTGAGGACTATCAGAATTATGCTTTGTCCATTTCCATGACGACCAGACCACCCCGTCAGGGAGAGGTGGAAGGAAGAGAGTACTTTTTTGCTACCAGGGAGCAGTTCGAAGAGAAGATTGCTCAGGATGGATTTATTGAGTATGCCTCTTATTGCGGAAACTACTACGGAACTCCCAGAGCTTATGTGGAGTCACAGCTTGCGGCAGGAAAGGATGTGATTCTGGAAATTGAAATACAGGGAGCGATGAAGATCAAAGAAAAATATCCTGATGCTCTGCTTCTGTTTGTTATGCCCCCCAGCGCTAAGGCATTGTACAGCCGTCTTACGGGAAGAGGAACAGAAACGGAAGAGGTGATTCAAAAGAGACTTTCACGGGCCGCAGAGGAGTCTGTGGGCATTGAAGGATATGATTATGTCATGATCAATGACGATTTGGAGCAATGCGTTAGACAACTGCATCAGCTATTGCAGGACAGCCATTTGGCACCTGTGGAAGAATATAAGCCGGTGCATCATATAGAATTTATAGAAGAGATCAGAAAGCAGTTACAGCAACTGGTGAAAGGAGAAAAGTAATCATGTTACACCCATCTTATTCCGATTTAATACAGGCAGCAAACAGTGATGTGGAGCCGGGAGATTCCAATCTGGTAACCAGCCGTTATTCCATCGTTATGGCCATTGCCAAAAGAGCCAGACAGATCATTGATGGAGATGAACCCATGGTATATTCGTCGGTAGATAAGCCGTTGTCCATTGCCGTGGAAGAATTAAATCAGGGACAGATCAAAATTTTAAGTGAGGAAGAAGAATAGAGAGTCCGCTGGGGACTCTTTTTCTCTATGCAGGGACAGCAGGGTGAAGAAAGCTGATAAGCAGTCCTGTATGGCAAAGCTCAAGAAAGGAAGGATGAGGAATGAATATACTGTTTATTTCCCTGGGCTGTGACAAGAACCTGGTGGATACGGAGATGATGCTGGGGATGCTGGGAAGGGAAGGCTTTACCTTTACGGATGATGAAACCCAGGCAGAGGTTATCGTGGTAAATACCTGTTGCTTTATTCACGATGCCAAGGAGGAAAGTATAAATACCATTCTGGAAATGGCAGAATTGAAAAAAACAGGGCAGGTCAAAGCTCTTTTGGTCACAGGCTGCCTTGCTCAGCGTTACCAGAAGGAAATCCAAGAGGAAATTCCTGAGGTGGACTGCATATTGGGAACCACGGCTATTGACCAGATCGTTCAGGCAGTAAGGGAGGTTCTGGAAGGAAAGGAAACAGGCATGGAGCATCTTAAGGATATCCATCGTGCTCCGCTGTATGGACAGAAACGGGTAGTGACGACAGGAGGCCATTATGCTTATCTGAAAATAGCAGAGGGCTGTGATAAAAATTGTACCTATTGTATTATTCCCAGACTGCGGGGAAAATTCAGGAGTGTACCTATAGAGGCTCTGGTACAGGAGGCTTATGAGCTGGTGGAGCAGGGAGTAAAGGAGCTGATTCTGGTTGCGCAGGAGACTACTCTGTACGGAGTGGATCTATATGGAGAGAAGGCTCTTCCAACCCTGTTGGATAAGCTGAATGAGATTCCCGGTCTGCACTGGATAAGGATTCTTTATTGCTATCCCGAGGAAATCACCAATGAGCTGATCAAAGCCATTGGGCGAAATGAGAAGGTTTGTCATTATCTGGATATTCCCATTCAGCACGGCAGCGATGCGGTGTTGAAACGAATGGGAAGGCGAACAACCTCAGGCCAGTTACGGGAGACCATTGTCAATCTTCGTCAGGCTATACCGGATATATGCCTTAGAACCAGTTTGATTACCGGATTTCCGGGAGAGACCATGGATGACCATGAAATTTTGATGGATTTTATCGATGACATGGAATTCGACCGCTTGGGAGTATTTACCTATTCGCAGGAGGAGGATACTCCGGCGGCCGGAATGCCTGATCAGATCGATGAGGAAGAGAAAAACAGGCGGCGGGAGCAGCTTATGGAGCTTCAGCAGGAGATCGCCTTTGAGAAAGCCCAGGAAATGGTGGGGCAAAGGATAATGGTCATGGTAGAAGGAAAGCTGGATGAAGAGGGGGTCTATGTAGGCAGAAGCTATAAGGATGCTCCTAATGTTGATGGTTATGTTTTTGTGCATACGGATCAGAACCTGATGACCGGTGATTTTGTTCCGGTGGTCATCACGGCTTCCCATGAATACGATCTGGTAGGAGAGATGGAATAGAAGGAATGGAGAAAAATATGAATCTACCTAATAAATTAACGGTTATTCGAATGATAATGATTCTTCCCTTTGTGGTGATAATGCTTTGGGGAGAGGGACTGGCCAGCGGGAAATGGATTGCCCTTACCCTCTTTATTCTGGCCAGCCTGACAGACCTGTTAGACGGGTATCTTGCACGGAAATATAATCTGGTCACCAATTTTGGGAAGTTTATGGATCCCCTGGCAGATAAGCTGCTGGTCTGTTCTGCTCTGATCTGTCTGATTGAGCTTGGAAGGATACCTTCCTGGGTGGTGATTGTGATCATCAGCAGGGAATTTATCATCAGTGGCTTTCGTCTGGTGGCGTCAGATAATGGGGTAGTGATCGCTGCCAGTTATTGGGGGAAATTTAAGACGACCTTCCAAATGCTTATGATCTGCCTGATGATTGCCGATCTGGGAGGTGTCTGGAAGATGCTTACACAGCTTTGTATGTGGGTTGCCCTGATTCTCACCATCATCTCTCTGGTGGATTATTTATGGAAAAATAAGGCCGTTATGGCAGAACAGAAATAGAGGAAAGGGAAGGCAATAGGAAAAATGATCGCAGAATTAATTTCTGTAGGAACAGAAATTTTGTTGGGTAATATTGTTAATACCAATGCAGCCTTTTTGGCAAAACAATGTGCAGCTTTGGGATTGTCCTGTTATCACCAGACAGTTGTAGGGGATAACGAGGAACGCCTTTGTGAAGCTATCAGAACTGCCTTGACCAGAGCGGATATACTGATTCTGTCCGGAGGTCTGGGTCCGACCCAGGATGATTTGACTAAGGAGATGGTAGCCAGGGTAACAGGAAGAGAGCTGCTCCTTGATGAGCATAGCAAAGAACGAATCCGAGATTTTTTTCAACTGAGAGGACGGGAGATAACGGGAAATAACTGGAAGCAGGCCTACTATCCGGAAGGAGCAATTATTTTGGATAATGAAAATGGAACGGCTCCGGGTCTTATTCTTCCTTATTTGGACAAGCATATTTTGCTGCTGCCGGGACCTCCGGAGGAACTGGAGCCCATGTTTGTTAATCAAATGAGTCCTTATCTTAAGGAATTGCAGCAGGAGGTAATCTGCTCCTCTACAGTGAAGCTATGCGGAATTGGGGAAAGTAAGGCAGAAACGCAGATACTGGATCTTTTGGAAAAGCAGAGCAATCCCACCATAGCTCCCTATGCCAAGACCGGGGAGGTTCACTTTCGGGTTACAGCCAGGGCAGAAACGGAGGCTAAGGCTAAGGCCTTGCTGGAGCCTGTAGTACAGGAACTGACAGGCCGCTTTGGTTCTCAGGTGTACACCATAAGGGAGGAGGTCTCTCTGGAACAGGCTGTAGCAGAGCTGTTACAGGAAAAGGGATGGAAAATTGCTACTGCCGAATCCTGCACCGGCGGTATGGTGGCTGCCAGACTGACCCGGGTAGCAGGAGTATCCGGGGTGTTTGAGACAGGAGTGATTACCTACGCAAACGAAACCAAAAGAGAGCTGCTGGGAGTGAAAGAGGAAACACTGGCACATTTTGGTGCAGTAAGTTTTCAGACGGCAGAAGAGATGGTTTTGGGATTGGCTGAACGTACCGGGGCAGAGGTGAGCCTTTCTATTACCGGAATCGCCGGACCCTCAGGGGGAACGAAGGAAAAACCTGTGGGACTGGTTTTCATCGGCTGCAAGATAAAGGAAAACGTGACAATAAAGGAGTTTCATTTTAGCGGAAACCGGGAGAAAATCAGAGAAAGCAGCGTAGTAGCTGCTTTAAGCCTGGTGAGAAGCTGTATGCTGGCTTATGAATAAAAAAGGGAGGTACTGTACAGGTAGAGGCTGTGGTAAAGCTGCCTGTACAGATTTTATTTTTTGCTGGACAAACAATCTGCGATTCAGTACAATAAAACTGTCCTGCATATCTGGAAGATGCTGAACCACAAGTCTGCTTTGCATATCGGGCATTTCGCCAATTTTCAAAGCAAGTGAAAAAGGAATAGGGAGGGATGCCATTGAGGGAATAGAGGCAGAATAAACGATAAAAAGAACTTGACAAAGCCGAACAAATGTTTTAGTCTATAAAAGAACATTTGTTCTAATAAGGAGATCAGACCTATGGAAAAAGATGAAAAATTAAAAGCCCTGGATGCGGCCCTGTCGCAAATTGAGAGACAATATGGTAAGGGAGCAGTGATGAAGCTGGGAGATCCTTTGGTACAGATGAACGTGGAGACCATTCCTACAGGTTCCCTGAGCCTGGATCTGGCTTTGGGGCTGGGAGGCATTCCCAAAGGGAGGATTATTGAGATTTATGGGCCGGAATCCAGTGGTAAGACTACCGTTACGCTGCATATGATTGCGGAGGTACAGAAGAGGGGAGGAATCGCCGGCTTTATCGATGCAGAGCATGCACTGGATCCGGTATATGCTAAGAATATAGGCGTAGATATTGATAACCTGTACATATCTCAGCCGGATAACGGGGAACAGGCATTGGAGATTACGGAAACCATGGTACGTTCAGGCGCTATTGATATCGTAGTAGTGGACTCTGTTGCTGCATTGGTTCCTAAGGCTGAGATTGAAGGCGATATGGGAGATTCCCATGTGGGATTACAGGCAAGGCTGATGTCTCAGGCACTGAGGAAACTGACGGCAATCATCAGTAAGTCTAATTGTACCGTAGTGTTTATTAATCAGCTAAGAGAAAAAGTAGGAGTGATGTTCGGCAGCCCGGAAACGACTACCGGAGGCCGGGCATTGAAGTTTTATTCTTCTGTCCGCCTTGATGTCAGAAGAATCGAGGCTCTAAAGCAAAGTGGTGAAATAGTCGGGAACCGTACACGAGTTAAGGTAGTGAAGAACAAGATTGCCCCTCCCTTTAAGGAGGCAGAATTTGATATTATGTTTGGTGAGGGTATATCCCGGGTGGGGGATATTCTGGATCTGGCAGCGGATAATAATATTATCAGCAAAAGTGGCGCCTGGTATGCTTATGGCGGCAGTAAGATCGGACAGGGAAGAGAAAATGCCAAACAATTTTTGAAGGATAATCCGGCTCTTTGTGAGGAAGTGGAACTTAAGGTGAGAGAACACTTTGGTTTAACGGATACACCGACAGGTCAGAAGGAGGATTCCCCTGAGGCTAAGGCGGGAACGACGAAAACGGAGAAAAAGTCAGCCAAGAGTAAGGAAACGGCGGAATAGAAGTCTATAATTGGAGAATGGAGAATTGTCATGATGAATGAGGAGAGAATCGTCACAGATATTCGGGAGTTCTCTAAGCAGAAATACAGCATATATGTGAATGAGGAGTTCGCCTTTGTTTTATATAGAGGCGAACTTTCTGCCTATGGGCTGAAAGTCGGTAAACCTCTTGGAGAGAAGGAATATCATCAGATTTACGGGGAGCTTTTACCAAAACGAGCTAAGAAGAGATGTTTGAATCTGCTGAAGAGCAGAGCTTATACGGAAAAGGGACTGCGCAATAAGCTGAGAGAGGGGGGCTATCCCCCGGATATTATTGAGGAAGCGATAGGATATGTGAAATCCTTTCATTATATTGACGATTATGACTATGCCTGCCAATATATCCGCTGCCATAAGGAAGGCAAAAGCAGAAAAAGGATAGAGGAGAAGCTAAGAGAAAAGGGAGTACCCAAGGAGCTGGTGGAGCAGGCCTTTCTGGACACTTATGAATCCGGCGAGGAGGAACAGCTAATGCTGCGGCAGGCCCAGCATTACCTTGAGAAAAAGGGATATGTGCCGGATTCCTGCGACTGGAAGGAAAAGCAGAAGCTATATGGATTTCTTTTAAGAAAGGGGATACCGACAAGGGTGATTCGCCGGGTGCTGGAAGGAATAGAGGATTACTAGTATAGCGGTTCATAAATAACTCGACGATAAACGCAGAATATTTTTTTGAGTGTGCAGCTTCAAAAACGTAGGCGTAGCGGGCTACGCTGAGGATTTTGAAGCTGTGCAATCGGAAAAATAGTCAAGTTATAGAGTCGGGCTATTTTGAAACCGTTATACTAGGATACTGAGGCTGAGCCGAAGGCTTCTGAAAGCAGACATAAAAGGCAAGATTTTCGTATAATACGTCTGTTTTTTTCTTGACACACTTTGTTTTTTTGTATAGAATTAAAGTGTTGTAGACTGCTAATGTGGAATTTGGTACAAATAGACAATAACTGTTTGTAGCTTATTTTATTTTAGATTATCGTACAATGAAAATTTAATAAGGAGGTGCTCCTGTACATGGAAATCTTGATTGTTGTGGTACTCCTTGTTGTCGCCATTGTGGTTACGGCTGCTTTAACTACTTCCTACCAGAAGAAGGTTACGGCCTCAACCATTGGTAATGCAGAGGATAAGGCAAGAGAGATTATCGATGAGGCACTGAAAACTGCTGAGAACAAGAAGCGTGAAGGTCTGTTGGAGGTTAAGGAAGAATCCATTCGTACTAAGAACGAGTTGGATAAGGAAATTAAGGAACGCAGATCAGAAGTGCAGCGTTATGAACGGCGTATTCAGCAGAAGGAAGAGAACATCGATAAGAAGGCGGATGCCATTGAGAAGAAGGAAGCAAGTCTGGCTGCCAGGGAAGATGAGCTTTCCAGGCAGAAGGAGAAGATTGCGAAGCTCAATGAAGAAAGAGTACAGGAACTGGAACGAATCTCAGGTTTGACCTCCGACCAGGCAAAAGAATACTTATTGAAAATTGTTGAAGACGAAGTGAAGCATGAAACGGCTATTCTTGTCAAGGAGCTGGAGACAAGAGCAAAGGAAGAAGCCGACAAAAAGGCGAAGGAGTATGTGGTCAATGCCATTCAGCGTTGTGCAGCAGACCATGTCTCTGAAACCACTATTTCTGTTGTGCAGCTTCCTAATGATGAAATGAAGGGAAGGATTATCGGTAGAGAAGGACGGAATATTCGTACTCTTGAAACCTTAACCGGTGTGGACTTGATTATTGATGATACACCGGAAGCGGTTGTTCTTTCCGGTTTTGACCCGATTCGCAGAGAAGTGGCAAGAATTGCACTTGAGAAGCTGATCGTTGATGGCCGCATTCATCCTGCCCGCATTGAGGAGATGGTGGAGAAGGCGCAGCGAGAAGTGGAAGTGATGATTAAGGAGGAAGGCGAAGCTGCAATTCTGGAGGTTGGCGTTCATGGAATTCATCCTGAACTGGTACGACTTCTGGGTAAGATGAAATTCAGAACAAGCTACGGTCAGAATGTGTTAAAGCATTCGATCGAGGTTGCGCAGCTTTGCGGCATTCTGGCCGGAGAGCTGGGATTGGATATTCGCCTTGCCAAAAGAGCAGGTCTGTTGCATGATATTGGTAAAGCAGTTGACCATGATATGGAAGGGTCTCATATTCAGCTTGGCTCCGAACTTTGCAGAAAGTACAAAGAGTCTGCAGTGGTAATCAATGCAGTAGAATCCCATCATGGGGATACTGAGCCTACATCTCTTATCTCTTGTATCGTGCACGCTGCTGACACTATCTCAGCAGCTCGACCGGGTGCAAGAAGAGAGACGTTGGAAACGTATACTACCCGTTTAAAACAATTAGAAGATATTACAAACAATTTCAAAGGTGTAGAAAAATCTTTTGCCATTCAGGCCGGTAGAGAGGTTCGTGTAATGGTAGTTCCAGATCAGATTAATGATGCTGACATGGTGTTACTGGCACGTGATATTTCCAAACAGATTGAAGCAGAGATGGAATATCCGGGACAGATTAAAGTCAATGTAATCCGTGAAAGCCGAGTAGTTGACTATGCGAAATAGAATAGTGAAATAAGTACAGAGAAAGAGAGAAAAATAAATTATTTTTCTCTCTTTTTTTGCTTGTATAGGAATGGGAAATGGTGTACACTAGGGGAGGTCGTATAATTGTATACAAAAGTACAAGGAGGAGCAGAATGAAGGAATTTAAGTCATTAACCAAGGAAGAACTGTTACAGCTAAAGGAGGAACTGGAGCTGAAGTATAAGGAAGCAAAGGAAAAGAATCTGAAGCTGGATATGTCTCGTGGAAAGCCTTCTCCGGCACAGTTGGATATGGGAATGGGGCTTATGGATGCGTTAAATTCCAATACGGTTTTGAATGCCTCTGATGGTACGGATTGCCGCAATTACGGTATTCTGGATGGTCTTCCTGAGTCTAAGCGGCTGATGGCTCAGATTATGGAGGCAGAGCCCCATCAGGTTATGGTCTTGGGAAATGCCAGTCTGCCTATTATGTATGATACGGTTTCCAGATCCATGACTCATGGAGTCTGCGGCAGTACCCCCTGGTATAAATTGGATAAAATCAAGTTTTTGTGTCCGGTACCCGGCTATGACAGACATTTTGCCATTACCGAATATTTTGGAATTGAGATGATAAATATTCCGATGACCCTTGAGGGACCGGATATGGATATGGTTGAGGAGCTGGTGAATAATGATTCCACGGTAAAAGGAATTTGGTGTGTGCCTAAGTATTCCAATCCTCAGGGGATATCCTACAGTGATGAAACCGTACGGCGTTTTGCCTCACTGAAGCCGGCGGCCGAAGACTTTAGAATTTATTGGGATAATGCTTATGCGGTACATCATTTATATGATGAGGTGCAGGATCATATTTTGAATATTATTACGGAATGTGAAAAAGCGGGAAATCCGGATATGGTATTTATGTTTGCTTCTACCAGTAAAATCAGTTTTTCCGGTAGTGGAATTGCAGCGGTTGCAGCTTCTCAACGGAATCTGGACTGGATGAGAGAGTCCATTACCCTGCAGACCATCGGTTATGATAAAATTAATCAATTAAGACACGTTAAGTATTTTAAAGATATTGAAGGCATTAAAGCACATATGAAAAAGCACGCAGACATTATGCGGCCCAAGTTTGAGGCAGTATTGTCTATTTTAGAAAAGAACCTGGGTGGCCTTGGAATTGGAAGCTGGATAGCTCCTCATGGTGGGTATTTTATTTCCTTTGAGGCAATGGAGGGCTGTGCAAAGGCTATTGTGGCAAAATGCAGGGAGGCAGGAATTACTCTGACCGGTGCAGGAGCAACCTATCCCTATAAACATGATCCCAAAGACAGTAATATTCGAATTGCACCTTCCTTCCCCTCTCCGGAGGAGATGGCAGCGGCGGCAGAGATTTTTTCTCTTTGTGTAAAATTAGTCAGTGTTGAAAAATTACTGGAGCAGGCATAAGACCTGCTAAAAGGAAAAGGGTGGAAGCGTATGGAGCAGTTTGAACGTTTAGAGCGAAAGCTGATCGCTCAGGGAACGATAATTGACTATTATCAGGATAAGGTCAGGGTTCCCAATGGCAATATCGTTACCTGGGATTTCATCGGTCATAAAGGAGCAGCAGCGGTTGTACCTGTAAGAGAGGATGGGAAAATTCTTATGGTAAGGCAATATCGGAATGCCTTGGACAGAGAAACGCTGGAGATACCCGCAGGAGGCCTGAATGGAGCAGATGAGCCTACCAAAGCAGCAGCGGCCAGGGAGTTGGAGGAGGAAACCGGATTCTTTTCAGAGGAGTTGGAACTGCTGATTACTATACGGACAACGGTGGCCTTTTGCAATGAAAAAATCGATATTTATGTAGCAAGGAATCTGAAAAAAAGCACTCAGAATCTGGACGAAGATGAGTTTATCAATGTGGAGGCCTATACAACAGAGGAACTTTGTGAGATGATTTATTCTGGAAAAATTGAAGATTCCAAGACCATCTCAGCCATTATGAGTTATTGCAACAAAGTAACCACATGAGCAAAAGGAAAGCTGCTAAACAGCGATTTTGCGAATGGGGTTCTGAATAGTTTCGTTAATTAAAAGGAATAGGCGGCAGCTCATTCGGCATAGAATAAAAGGACTGCAAATAGAGAATAAGAGGTTTATTTGAAAAAAGCATCTTGGTTCAGCTACCGCAAAGCATTACTCATTCTGCTTTTTACAGGAGGATTTTCAGCTGGTATTGTATGGGTGTCCCTGGGCAGGGAAGGCTGGCTTTTGGCAGCTCTGCAACTGGAGCCGGACTTTTTATGGAAAATAGAACAGATTAGTGTAGACAAAAGAGCACTGTTTTTTCTCACAGCAGGGAAAAGGCTAAGTGCTTTTTTTCTATTGTGGCTCCTGTCTTACTCCCTGTTTGGAAGGGCGGCTGTTTTTGGTTATTTTGGTTACAGCGGACTATGTGCGGGCAGCGTTCTTGAGCTGCTAATGATTAAATATGGGCTTAAGGGCTTGGTCTTTTACTTTGGACTGATTTTTCCGCAAATTATCTTTTATATTCCCAGCTATATTTTAGTAGGAAATTTTTGTCTTAAACGAGCCAATGGATCCACAGGTGAGGGGAGAACGATAAAAAAGCCATTTGCCAGCGGTCTGTGGCTGGGACTGGGGACTCTCCTAATAGGAATTTTTTTGGAAAGCTATGTGAATCCAGAGGGAATAAAAATTCTGGTTAAATTTCTTTTACACTAAATTCACCATATATGGTATTGCGTGAAAGTTTTTTTGTCGATATTTTGTATATTGCTAAAAATCACCGAAATTAAAGGGATTTTTAGGCAAATTTAATCGTTGATTTTATCCTGCTTACTGCGTATAATGAAAACAATGTCAGTGTACTGGACTCTGGGATTCCTGTGATTAAAAGCTGTTGATACAGCAGAATGAGGGGAAAGGATGATTGAACAAGCAGTTGATGGATTTGTTTCTTATTTGCATAATGTAAAGAAAACGTCTTATAATACGCAGATGTCATATCGACGTGATCTGAATAAGATGCGTGCCTATATGGAATCCAGAGGGATTGATCAGGTGGAGCAGATTGACCACCAGCTCCTTTGTGATTATATTCATTGCCTGGAGCAGAGCCATTTTGCTGCTTCTACTATTTCCAGAAATATTGCTGCCATTAAGTCATGGTATCTGTATATGCTGAAAGAAAAGCTGGTAACCGAGGACTGTGCAGAAGGACTGAAGGCACCTAAAATCGATAAGAAGATGCCGGAGGTGCTGACTCTGAAGGAAGTAGAAAAGCTGCTTAAGCAGCCTGTGGGCAACAATCCTAAGGAGATCAGGGATAAGGCAATGTTGGAACTTTTGTATGCGACCGGAATCCGGGTTACCGAGTTGATTACTCTGAGAAACACTCAGTTAAATCTACAGATGAATTATATCGTCTGTAATGATGGGGGAAGGGATCGAATTATTCCCTTTGGGGCAAAGGCCAGAGAGGCATTATTGGATTATCTGGAAAATTCACGCAATGCAATGATCAATGACCTGGATTCAGATGTAGTTTTTGTCAATTGCCTTGGTCATCCGATGAGCCGACAGGGCTTCTGGAAGCTGATTAAGCATTATACGGTAAAAGCGGGGATAGAAAAAGATATCACTCCGCATACGCTGCGCCATTCCTTTGCCGCACATTTGGTAGAAAATGGGGCGGATTTGAGAAGTGTGCAGGAGATGCTGGGTCATTCGGATATTTCCACAACTCAGGTTTATGCCAACCTGAATCATCATAAGCTGCGCCAGGTCTATGCGAATGCACATCCTCGTGGCTGATGGATAAAATAAAAGAGCTGCTGAATGGTAGGCAGAGAGCTTTTATCTGATCAGGATAAATGTTCTGCCCACTTTCAGCAGCTTAACTTATTTGCAGCCATAATAATTCAACATTTCTTAATTGATAGATAATACACTGAAAGAAATATTCCGCATCTTTAGTCCGGCTATTAAGAAAATACCGGATTGGCTGTTATGCTGTCAGGTTTATTCATATTCGGCCAGATCATAAATAAGACGCTCTGTATCAGCCCAGCCAAGACAGGGATCGGTAATAGATTTACCATATACCCCTTCTCCGATTTTCTGGCAGCCTTCCTCCAGATAGCTCTCGATCATCAGTCCCTTAACCAGGGCGTGGATATCGGTATCCAGCTTCCGATTGTGCATCACTTCCTTGGCAATACGAATCTGCTGCTTAAACTGCTTGTTGGAATTATTATGGTTGACATCAATAATACAGGCAGGATTGGAAAGCTCTCGCTGGCTGTACAGGTTCAACAGCAGATGCAAATCCTCATAATGATAATTGGGCAGACTTCTTCCATATTTGTTTACTGCTCCGCGGAGAACAGTATGAGAGAGAGAATTACCCGAGGTTTCAACCTCGAAGCCTCTGTAAATAAAGGAATGGGCCTGCTGTGCGGCATACACGGAATTCAGCATAACGGAAAAATCACCACTGGTGGGATTTTTCATTCCGGCAGGAACATCAAAGCCGCTGACCGTCAGGCGATGCTGCTGATCCTCTACAGATCTTGCACCGATGGCAACGTAAGAAAGGATATCAGAAACATAGGGCCAGTTCTCGGGATAAAGCATTTCGTCAGCGGCAGTCAGGCCGGATTCCTCCATAGCACGAATGTGCATCTTACGCATGGCAATAAGTCCCTGTAAAAAATCCGGCTTTTTCTCGGGATCAGGCTGGGAAACGATACCCTTGTAGCCTTCTCCGGTAGTGCGGGGTTTATTGGTATAGATGCGGGGAATCAGGATCAATTTTTCCTTAACCTTATCATTGACCCTGGCAAGGCGGCTGATGTAATCGCAGACAGAGTCTTCATTGTCAGCGGAGCAGGGGCCGATAATAACCAGGAGCTTATTGCTTCTTCCACAAATCACATCCTTAATTTCCTGATCGCGCTTTTCCTTTAAAGCCTTCAGGTGCGCAGGAACAGGCAGTTGCTCTTTAATTTCTTCCGGTGTAGGAAGCTTGGTGATAAACCTGAAACTCATTTTCTCCTCCATAATCAGAACGTGACATATACCCTAACAGTTTAGCATATTCGGATAAGAAATAAAGAGAAAAATTGTATGTTTTTTAGTACAATCAATTTTCTGCGGGAGCAGGAGATGGAGCTTTTTTCCCATTCCCAGAAGATATTTTGCGTGTAAGCCAAGGTGAATACCCATAAGGATAATTGCCATAGCCGAACAAAAATAATGGATGATCTTCCAGGGACCGGGAAGATTAAAGCTGAAGACCACTTTGGAGATCATTGCACCGCTAAAGATGATCATTCCTACCGCAATAAGTAAAAAGATATTTAGGAGATAGAGAATACGGGTTCTTGGCGGCAGCTTGCTATCCAACAGTTTGCCGGTAATTTGAGTGATCCATTTTCCATTAAGCAGAAGATGAACAATGACCACTGCACCAACACACAGCCCTGCAATTTCATGAAAGCCCATACCCAATACCCGCTTATTGAATAACAGCAGAAACATCATCAGCATGATTAAATCTAAGATCAGTTTATTCCAATTTTTTTTCATAGATACCTCCAAATCAATTTTTTATAATTTATTCTGAGGTAAAGTTGTGATGAAAAAATAGTAAAAATATGGTAAATCTGTGAAAATTACTCAATACTCTTTTGGATAAACAGCAGATGGAGTCCTGCAGATAACAGCTCACTGCATAACAGCCCCCATAAATACCCCACTATGCCTACCCGGGGAATAAAGTACAAGGTAAAAAACAGACGCAGCAGCAGAGAAAATACATTAATAAACAGACTTAATCCAGCCTTTTTCAATCCATGCAGAATACTGGAAAGAGTGGCATGAAGATATAAAAAAGGACAAAGAAAGCTTAACTGTCGGATAAAGGTACCTGCCAGAAGGCTGCTGAATAATAGCTCACCTGCCAAGGGGCCGAAAATAAAGAAGCCCAGGCCACAGAAAATTCCCAATGCAATGCTGGCTGATATAGACCGGTAAATGGTAGTCTTCATTTGCTCCCGGTGGGAAGAGGCAGCCGCCTGAGTGACCTCCGGAAGAAGCAGTACAGAGGCAGACTGGGTAAAAGCCGAGGGAAAAAGAATGAGGCTGAAGGCCATGCCGGTAAGAACCCCGTAAATACTCAGTGCAGTCTGGGTAGAATAGCCAAACTCTTTCAGACCCTGAGGAATAGAAATAGCCTCCACACTTTGCAGCAGATTCACGATCAGACGGTTGCAGGATAGAGGAATAGCCATGCCGGTCAACTGCAGGAACAAAGTGATGCAGGAGGAACGGGCTTTAACGGAGGATAAAGACGGCCTTTGGGCGGGTTTTGAGTAAAGACTTCTATAGGACAGAAAGGAGATTGCACAGGAGGCGATCTCGCCCAGCACCATTCCCCAGGCGGTCAGAGCGATGGTAGGCTGTCCCTTTCTGGATAGAAGCAGATATAGCAGGAATACCCCGCCTGTACGGGTTAGCTGCTCTGCCAGTTGGGTAAGGGAAGGTATCCGTACGTCTTTCATTCCATAAAAGTAGCCGTTTAGGCAGCAATGGAAGGAGGACAGCGGAAAGGTAAAAGCAGTAATCCGAAGAAGCGGGGCAAGACGGGGCTCCCGGAACAGTTTACAGGAAAGAAAATCTGCCTGTCCGTAAATCAGGATGGCATACAGGGAGGACAGAAGCAGGCAGAGGCCTGAGCCGATCCAAAGATAGCGGCGAGCTACATCAGGTTTGTGACAGGCTACACAAGAAGCGGTATATCGGGAAATAGCCGTCTGCATACCTGCACCGGTAAGAGAGAAGGCAATCATGACTACGGGAGAAATCAACTGAAAAAGTCCCATGCTTTCCTCTCCGAAAGCCTGAGAGATAAACAGCCGATAGCCAAAGCCGATACAGCGGCTGATAAGACCTGCAAAGGTGAGTACAAGGGTTCCGGTAATCAAAGGATATTTTTTTAGATTGATCATAAAACCTCGAAGAACCATTTTCTCCTATATATATGAGGAAGGCTTCGTTGACAGAACTGTAAGGGGAGTGCTATATTTTACGATAAAAGGATTAACCGAGAGGAAGAACAGATGGCAAAAAAAGTTGTTGTAGGAATGTCTGGCGGGGTGGATTCCTCCGTAGCGGCCTGGCTGCTGAAGGAGCAGGGGTATGAGGTGATTGGAGTCACCATGCAGATCTGGCAGGATCAGGAGCCGGAGCAGGCGGAGGAAAGCGGAGGCTGTTGTGGGCTCAGTGCAGTGGATGATGCAAAAAGGGTTGCCCGGGCGCTGGATATTCCTCATTATGTAATGAACTTTAAGCAGGAATTTCAAAAGCAGGTAATCGATTATTTTGTGGGGGAATATCTGAATGGGAGAACGCCCAATCCCTGTATTGCCTGTAACCGCTATGTAAAATGGGAATCTTTGCTGAAGCGAAGCATGGCTTTGGGAGCAGATTATATTGCCACCGGTCATTATGCCAGAATCCTTAAGCTGCCGGGAGGAAGGTATGCGTTAAGAACCTCTGTTACGGCCCATAAGGATCAGACCTATGCCCTTTACAATCTGACTCAGGATCAGCTTGCCCATACCCTTATGCCGGTGGGAGAATATACCAAGGAAGAGATCAGAGCCATGGCAAAAAAACTGAATTTGCCTGTAGCACATAAACCGGACAGTCAGGAAATCTGTTTTATTCCCGACAAGGATTATGCCGGCTTCATCGATCGTGAAGCCGGTGAACAGGTGCCTGATCCCGGTAATTTTGTTACGCCGGAAGGGAAGATTTTGGGGCAGCATAAAGGCATCACCCATTATACTGTAGGACAGCGAAAGGGGCTGAATCTGGCAATGGGACATCCTGTTTTTGTGACCGAGATACGCCCGGAAACGGATGAAGTAGTGATTGGAGAAAATGAAGACGTATTTACGGACAGCCTCATCTGTGGGCAGATCAATTATATGGCCATGGAAAATCTGACTGAACCCCGGCGGGTACTGGCCAAAATCCGTTACAGCCATAAGGGAGAATGGTGTACCCTGAAAAAACTGGAAGGAGATCGGATAAGCTGCACCTTTGAGCAGCCGGTCCGGGCAGTCACGCCGGGACAGGCTGTGGTCTTTTATGAGAATGATTTGGTGCTTGGAGGAGGAACCATCCTCAGATAGGAGGAGAGAACAGATGCTGTAGGTTACAGAGGAAGGAAGGCTGGCCGTCTTTGCTGAAAGAGGGTATAGTAGCGAAAGCCACAGGCCTTTAAAACTTCTTCTGCCCGGGCGAAGCCAAAGCCGATATTTTCCGGGTTGTGGGCATCTGACCCTACGGTGACGATTTCGCCCCCCAGCTCCTTGTAGCGCTTAAGAAGGCCGGTACAAGGATGGAGCTCCTTTAAGCCGTATTTCAGCCCCCCTGTATTAATTTCGATTCCTTTCCCCTTCTCAATCAGTAATTTCAGGATGTCCTCCAGAATATCCCGGTATTTTTCAAAAGAGTATTGAGCATCTTTATGGGGGCCGTACCTAACCACATAGTCCAGATGTCCATAAACATCGAAGCTGTCAAAGGTGCGGATGTTTTCCAAAATGGAGAGAAAATACTCTTCATAGGCTTCCTTCTCACTGCGGCCTTCATAAAAGGAGGGGTAATAGGGATCCCTTCCATGACAAAGGTGGGAGGAGCCGATAACAAAATCAAAGGGATGGTTTCTCACATAATCCGTTAATTGGTCGGCCAGGTGGGGCTGCAGGCCCAGCTCCACACCAGTAAGCAGATGAAAATCAGAGGGGCATACGCTTTGCAGCTTCAGGGCTTTGGAAAAGTAAGCCTTTGTATCCAGGTTAAAATCAAGCTGGTCTACAGGATCCACAGGAAAATCCGGATCAAAATGTTCTGTCACACAATAGTGGGTGAAGCCAAGAGCCTGAGCCTGCCTGATCATTTCCTCCAAAGGAGTATGGGAGTCTGAAGAAAAAGAAGAATGGGTGTGAAAATCAGTATGAATTGCCATAAAAAAGTCCTTTCTGTATCTTGGGAATAAACATGGGGCGTATGGTTATGATGTTAGGGTCAAAAGCCCCTAACTATGATACCTACGGATTGTTACGTACTTCGTACTCCCACAATCCTACAAAATATTCGCATATCGTGGTGCTTAC
>SFDP01000032.1 GCA_004558185.1 Lachnospiraceae bacterium
TTTTCTTAGCAGTTAATACATTAAGGAACCCAAGTGGTTTTTTCAATATGAAAATGTAAATTTATGGTGCTAGGCTTCCACCATTATGCCAGAAGCCTCAACAAAAAAGACATATGGTGAGACACTGTTGAAAACTGTCATTATGTCTGTAGCCATTCTGTGATTATGTGTAACGATTATTGTTCGGGTGGCTATTTTTTTGCCCG
The DNA here is from genome assembly GCA_004558185.1 of Lachnospiraceae bacterium. Classification (GTDB taxonomy): domain Bacteria; phylum Bacillota; class Clostridia; order Lachnospirales; family Lachnospiraceae; genus SFDP01. The sequence continues at coordinate 207 of SFDP01000032.1, forward strand.
ATTGTAATGGAGGGCAGAATATGAATGAGAATAATGAGAATAAACCAATGGTGAGAGTATCAGAGAAGATAGTACTTACTATACCTGAAGCAGCAGCGTTAAGTAACATAGGGCAGAACCGTCTGGACAAACTCTTAAGGGCTCCCAATTGTCCTTTTGTTATAAGAGTTGGAACAAAGAAACTCGTGAAGCGTAAGGAATTTGAACGTTTCATTAGTGATCATGATTATATTGGAGAAATGCCGTAAATATGCGTTATGACGCAACTCAAAAGTGAAATTACTATTGAAAAAATGAGCCTCTTGTGGTACAATTTATGAGTTGTATTGGGCTCATTTTTCAGAAAGGAGCTCAATATGGGAAAAGATTTAAAAGGTAGGGAGTTAGGCACTGGCCTTGCCCAAAGAAAAGACGGTAGGTATACTGCACGCTTCGTTACCCGAACGGGGTATCGCAAGCAATCGTACTTTGACACGCTTCCACAAGCACGTAGCTGGCTTCAAGATGCGCAATATAATGACAAGCACAAAAGCATTGTAGCACCATTCGATATGGTTGCAAAAGATATCGTGAGTAGCAATGCTGAATTGCCGGAATTAAATGATATGACGGTGGATGAGTTCTTTGAGTTTTGGATGAATTATCTTATTCCTGATTTGCGTAGTAACACCAAGCGAAATTATCGGGATCGTTATATCCATAATATTCAGCCTGTTATTGGAAGATTGAAAGTTGGAGATGTGCGCCCTTTTCATTGCAAAAAGGTTTTGCTCGATATGGAAGAGGATTATTCGCCTTCTACTGTCGTTCAAACGTATATTGCGATGGGAACTTTATTTAAGGCAGCGCGTGAAAACGGTGTAATTGATAAGCACCCTATGGACACGGTGAAATGTCCAACAGCGCGCAAGAGTATGTCAGATATCAAGGTTCTTACTGTTGAGGAACAGACCAAGTTTTTAGAAGTAGCAAAGAGGTCTAATAATTATGACCAATATGTTTTGCTTCTGCAGACAGGTCTACGCACAGGGGAACTTGTTGGACTCACTTGGGACTCGGTTGATTTAAAGAACAAAACCATTAGCATTGACAAGTCACTTGAGTATAGACATAGCAGAGGTACGTGGGAGGCGGGACCGCCTAAGACAACAGCTGGTTATAGAACGATACCATTGACTTCGAAGGCATATAACATTCTTGCTCGCTTGTATGATGCTAGAAAGAATCGCTATGAAGCACCGGAACTCAATACTCAGCTGGAATTTAAAGACAAGCTTACCGGTGAAATCAGATATCTTAATATGAAAGATCTGGTTTTCATCAATCGTAAGGGGATGCCTACAAAGAACAGCTCTTACGATACGCATCTATACAAATTATGTGATGAAGCTGGTATTAAGCATATTTCTATGCATGTTCTGCGGCATTCTTACGCAACGAGAGCAATAGAGCGCCAGATACCACCCAAAACGCTGCAGCGTCTTCTTGGCCACGCTTCATTGCAGGTTACGATGGACACTTATGTTCATGTAACTGAGAATACGAAGATTGAAGCTATTAAGCAGTTTGAGGAAAATGAACCTGAATCATTAAGAATGGTGTAAATGGTGTAAATCATTTCATCAAAATGGTGTAAAAATGGTGTAAAACCTCTCTGCATTACACTAAAAAGCCCGTAAATACGGGCATGGAGGATATATTATGAAATTAGGAATAGTAGGTTTACCCAATGTGGGAAAAAGTACATTATTTAACTCGTTGACTAAGGCGGGTGCAGAATCTGCCAATTACCCCTTTTGTACCATTGACCCCAATGTGGGCGTGGTAACCGTACCGGATCACCGGTTGAAGCTGTTGGGAGATATGTACCATTCTAAAAAGGTGACTCCGGCAGTAATTGAATTCGTGGACATTGCGGGACTGGTAAAGGGAGCCTCTAAGGGTGAGGGACTGGGCAATCAGTTTTTAAGCAATATCCGTGAAGTGGACGCCATCGTACATGTAGTGAGATGCTTTGAGGATACCAATATTGTTCATGTGGATGGAAGCATTGATCCCTTGAGAGATATTGAAACCATAAATCTGGAGCTGATTTTTTCTGATATGGAGATTTTGGAGAGAAGAATTTCCAAAGTAGAGAAGGCTGCCCGCATGGACAAGTCCATGGGAAAGGAGCTGGAGCTTTTAAAAAAAGTGAAGGCTCTTCTTGAAGAGGGAAAGCTGGCTTCTGCATATGAATGTACAGATGATGATGAAGAGGTGATTTTTGCCGGCCTGAATCTGCTTACGGCGAAGCCGGTTATTTTTGCGGCAAATGTTGCGGAGGATGAGGTTGCAGAGGACGGAGCAGGAAACAAAGGTGTGGAGGCGGTTCGTGCCTATGCCAAGGAAACGGGAAGCGAAGTTTTTGTAATCTGTGCTCAGATAGAACAGGAGATTTCAGAGCTGGATGAAGAGGAAAAGGCCATGTTTCTGGAAGACCTGGGGTTAAAGGAATCGGGGCTGGATAAGCTGATCAAAGCAAGCTACCACTTATTGGGGCTGATCAGCTATTTGACCGCCGGAGAGGATGAAACCAGAGCCTGGACTATTAAGGTGGGAACGAAGGCGCCACAGGCAGCAGGAAAGATTCATACCGATTTTGAGAGAGGATTTATTAAAGCAGAGGTGGTAAATTATAAGGACCTTCTGGAACAGGGATCTTTAGCTGCGGCAAGGGAAAAAGGAATGGTGAGAATGGAAGGAAAAGAATATGTGGTGAAGGATGGGGATGTTATTCTGTTTAGATTCAATGTCTAAGTAGATATAGTGGCTGTTAAAAGCTGAAATACAAGATGTAGACAGGAAAGTTAAGCACTTTGCGAAATGATGCAAAGTGCTTATTTTTTTTGCTTTTTTTACTTGCCATAACCCTATTTTTGCATTAGAATGGAATAAAAGTGGTGAAAAGTGGAGCCAAATGGTTGAAAGTGGGTGATTGGTCGTGTTCATGGGAGAATACAATCATACGATTGATACCAAAGGCAGGCTGATTATTCCTTCAAAGTTTCGGGAAACCCTGGGTGACGAATTTGTAGTAACGAAAGGACTGGATGGCTGTCTTTTTGTGTACGACAGCAATGAGTGGCAAAGCTTTGAGGAGAAGTTAAAATCTCTACCGCTTACGAATAAGGATGCAAGGCAGTTTGCCCGTTTTTTTCTGGCCGGAGCTGCTGCGGTGGAAGTGGACAAGCAGGGGAGAATCTTACTTCCTGCCGTATTGAGGGACTTTGCAGGCTTGGAGAAGGAAGTTGTTCTGGTTGGTGTGGCCAGCCGGGTGGAAATCTGGAGCAAAGCGAAATGGGAGAATGCTGCAGAATATGAAGATATGGAAGAAATTGCAGAGCACATGGCAGAACTGGGTCTTGGCATTTAATACAGAAGAGCTTTGATTAAGCATCAAGATACCTTATGCAAAAAGCGGTGAACCGCATAAGGGAAAATGAATAGAATTCGAGGTAAAGCATGGAGTTTAAACACACTTCAGTATTACTGGAAGAGACAATAGAAGGCCTGAATATTCGGCCTGACGGAATTTACATTGACGGAACGCTGGGAGGGGGCGGACATACTTTTGAAATATGTAAAAGGCTTACCAGTGGAAGAGTTATTGGAATTGATCAGGATGAAGCAGCTATACAGGCAGCAGGAGAAAGGCTTAAGGCTTTTGAGGACAAGGTGACCATTGTAAGAAGTAATTACAGTGACTTGAAATCGATTCTTGAGCAACAGCATATTCAGAAGGCAGACGGAATTATACTGGATTTGGGTGTGTCTTCCTATCAGTTGGACAATGCAGAGAGAGGATTTTCCTATCAGAGTGACAGTCTGCTGGATATGCGAATGGACAGGCGTCAGACACTGACAGCAAGAGAGATTGTTAATGGATATTCTGAGATGGAATTGTACAGGATCATAAGAGATTATGGAGAAGATCAGTTTGCGAAGAATATTGCCAAGCACATTGTACAGGCAAGAAAAGAAAAGTCAATAGAAACTACAGGGCAGTTAAATGAGGTTATTAAGGCGGCTATCCCTGCGAAAATTCGTGCTGTAGGCGGTCATCCAAGTAAGAGAACCTTTCAGGCCATTCGAATTGAATGCAATCGGGAACTGGAGGTACTTAAGGATAGCCTGGAGGATATGATTGAGCTACTGAGCCCTCAGGGAAGGCTTTGCATCATTACTTTTCATTCGCTGGAGGACAGAATCGTCAAGACTATGTTCAGGAGAAATGAGAATCCCTGTATATGTCCGCCGCATTTTCCAGCCTGTGTCTGCGGTTTACAGGCACGGGGCAGAGTGATAACGAGAAAGCCCATCCTTCCTTCCGAAGAAGAGATGCAAGAGAATTCCAGATCAAAGAGTGCTAAGCTGCGTATCTTTGAGCGAACGTAAAAACTACAGCTTTCTGATAGAAAACGGCTGTTAGAGTAGTGAAGCAGAAGATTGAAAGTATGACGTTCTTTCAATTCGGGATTTGTGCTGAAGCACAAGACCCCTGAGATTAAAAAGCTGATGAAGCAGCAGAATGAGAGGTAAATATGGCCCGTAGAGCTTATCAGGGTAATCATACAAGACGAAGCCGGAAGAGACAGACAGACGATTACCGGAATAATTACATACAGGGAAATACGGCGCCCAGACTGAATCTGGTAGAGGAGCTGGAAACACAGGAACCGAAAAGACTTAGTCACACTACCAGAAAAAACAGAGATAAGGCTCTGTATATGAATTTGGGCTATCTGCTGTTTTTGGTTGTTGCATTGGTGAGTGCAGCATTTGTATTAATCGGATATATTCGCCTGCAGTCGGAGTTGACGCTGACGGTAAAGCGTATTGCATCCATGGAGAGTGAATTGAATAGCTTGAAGCTCTCCAACGAGGAAGAGTATAACCGGGCAATCAGTTCGGTAAATTTAGAAGAGATCCGACAGGTAGCTATTGGAGAGCTGGGGATGCGTTATGCCAAAGAAGGACAGATAATCAATGTCACCGGAGAAGGCAGTGATTATGTAAGACAACTGGCAGAAATTGAATAAAAGAGGGCAGTAGGTTGAGAAGGAATAACAACAGAGAAAATACAGGCAGAAAAAATGGAATGACCAAATTCTCCCTGAGTATGCAAAAGAAGCTGGTGGTACTTTTTGGAATGGTACTGCTGGCTTTCTTGGGATTAGCAGGCAGATTGATCTATCTTAATCGGGAAAAAGGGGATGAGTATACCAGAAAGGTACTCAGTCAGCAACAGTATCAAAGTGTTACACTGCCTTACAAGCGGGGAGATATTCTGGACACTAAAGGAACGAAGCTGGCCATTAGTGAGAAGGTCTATAATCTGGTAATTGACTGTAAGGCCATGCTGGCAAAGGAGGACTATTTGGCGGCCACTCTGGAAGCACTGATTTCCTGCTTCCCGCATTTAAACAGGAATGAGCTGGAAAACTATATTGTGGAGAATCCTTCCCGCCGTTATTATGTTGTGGCAAAGAAGCTCTCCTTTGATGAAATCAGCCCATTTGTGGAAATACAGAATAATAAAAAGGAATACCCTAATGTACAGGGAGTCTGGTTTGAAGAGGAATACAAAAGAGTATATCCTAATGGCAGTCTGGCCAGTGACGTGATTGGGTTTACCATTAAGGATGATGAGGGTGTAGGCTTCAAGGGCAACTATGGACTGGAGGCTTACTATAATGATATTTTAAATGGGAGCAATGGACGGGAGTACGGTTATCTGAATGAAGATTCTGCTCTGGAAAGAACCACCATTCCTGCTAATGACGGCTATAACCTAGAGCTTACGCTGGATACTAATATACAGAGTATCATAGAGAAGCATCTGAAAAAATACGATGAAACCTATAAGGACAGCTATCGAACCGGCACTGGAGCATACAATGTAGGCTGTATCATTATGGATGTGAATACCGGTGGAATTTTGGGAATGGCAAGCTATCCGAACTTTGATCTAAATAATCCCATTGATGTTACACCGCTCTTTGGAACTCAGCTTTTGACAGCAGAAGGAAAGGTGGCGGAAGAGGAGACGATCATTACCCAGGAAAATGCAGCAGAGCTTCTGGCGGATAATGATGTGCTCTATGCCAATCTTAACGGCCTATGGAAGAATTTTTGTATTTCCAATACCTATGAACCGGGTTCCACTGCAAAGGCTTTTACCATAGCGGCGGGGCTGGAGTCGGGAAAGATGAGCGGAGAGGAATATTATACCTGTAACGGTGCCCTTAAGGTAGGAGATTATACGATTAAATGCCATAATTACAGTCTGGGAGGAGATGGGACCCTGAATGTGCAGCAGTCTCTGGAGCAGTCCTGTAATGTGGCACTGATGCTGATGGGAGAGCAGATTGGGAAGACTACTTTTCTGGACTATCAGGATCGCTTTAACTTTGGACTGAGAACGAACATTGATTTGGCAGGAGAGTCCAGAACGCAGTCTCTGGTCTTCAATGAAGCCAATATGGGTCCTACGGAGCTGGCCACCTCCACCTTCGGACAGGGCTATAATGTTACGATGATTCAGATGATCAGCGGATTCTGTTCATTGATCAATGGGGGATATTATTATGAACCTCATGTGGTCAGCAAAATCACCACTACAGATGGAGCTCTGGTGAGAAATATTGAGCCGAGAATCATCAAGCAAACGATTTCTGAGAGTACGTCAGCCCTGATCCGTCAATACTGTAAGGGAGTAGTGGATAATGGTACAGGAAAGACCGCCAGGCCTGCCGGCTACGCCATCGGTGGAAAGACAGGTACGGCGGAAATGGGAGTCAGAGATAAACGTAACTATGTAGTCTCCTTTATGGGCTATGCTCCTGCGGAGAATCCGGAGATTGCTATTTATGTGGTAGTAGACAGACCCAATGTGGCCAAGCAGGATGATGCAAAGCACGCCACCAGGCTGGTAAGGAGCATCCTGACGGAGGTTCTCCCCTATTTGAATATCTTTATGACAGAGGAACTGAGCGAGGCGGAGATTAAGGAACTGGAGGAGCTGGATATGGAAATTATCATGGCTGCTACTGTGTCCAATACTGTATCCGGAAATGAAATGTCTGCGGAGGAAAGTGTATCCGGTAATGGAACGGTATCAGGCAATGAAGGAGCAGTAATCACTAATGCAAATGGGGGAGACATCACCTCCTCCATACCGGCATCAGAGGATGTAGGAGATACGGCTCCCCTGACCGGCGTACTGCTCGACCCGGAAACGGGAGAGCCTCTGAATAAAGATACAAACGAAGATTCTCCACAATAGAGAATAACCTCATAGAGTTGATAATAAATTATAGAAATATCGCTTTATGGGGTTATTTTATGTTAAAAAACAAGACGGGCCATCGAAAAAAGCTCCTGGTCATCGTTCTGCTTTTGGTACTGCTTCTGATCGGCCTCATGGGAAGAGTAGCCTGGCTGATGCTGGCAAGGGCAGAATACTATGGTACAAAGGCAGAAGATCTGCATGTACGGGAACGAAAGATAAAGGCAAAGAGAGGAAGAATTCTGGATCGCAATGGGGTTATCCTTGCGGATAATCGCATTGTCTGCAATATCAGTGTGATCCATAATCAAATCAAGGACAAGGAGAAGGTGGTTAAGGTGCTGACCGAAGAACTTAACCTGCCTGAAGAATTTGTGAAAAAACGGGTAAATAAGGTTTCTTCTATTGAAAAGATCAAGGGAAATGTGGATAAGGAAATCGGAGACAGAATTCGGGAATATGAGCTGGCCGGGGTTAAGGTAGACTCTGATTATAAGCGCTATTATCCCTTTGACAGTCTCTGCTCCAAGGTATTGGGCTTTACCGGAGCCGATAACCAGGGGATTATCGGTCTGGAGGTAAAATACGATGAGCTGCTGGCAGGAAAGCCCGGTCTGATTCTGACTACCACCGATGCCAGGGGAGTAGAGGTGGAAACGAAAGGGGAAAGCCGGGTGGAGCCTACCACAGGTCTGGACCTGGTGACCAGCCTGGATTATAATATTCAGCTTTACGCCACACAACTGGCAGCGCAGGTGATGGAGACCAAGGAAGCGGAAAGAGTTTCTATTTTAGTCATGAATCCACAAAATGGGGAAATACTCTGTATGGTAGATGTACCGGAATTTAATCTGAATGAGCCTTATACCTTACCGGAAGAGACTCAGGCGGCTTCTCAGGAGGAGGAACAGAAGCTGCTGAATGGAATGTGGAGAAATAGCTGCATTAATGATACTTATGAGCCCGGTTCTACATTTAAAATGATTACTGCCGGTGCGGCATTGGAGGAGAAGCTGGTTACTCTGGAATCAAGGTTTAGCTGCCCCGGATATATTATGGTGGAGGACAGAAGGATCCGCTGTCACAAATATGGAGGACATGGCGGCGTCAGTTTTGTGGAAGGGTTTATGCAATCTTGCAACCCTACGTTTATTTCATTGGGACTTAAGCTGGGAGTGGATAAGTATTATGAATACTTTTATCAGTTTGGTTTGATGCAAAAAACGGGAATTGATCTGCCTGGCGAAGCAGGTACCATTATGCACAAAAAGGAGAATGTAGGCCCGGTGGAGCTGGCTACGGTAGCCTTTGGGCAGTCTTTTCAGATTACGCCTATCCAACTGGCCGCAACAACTTCCTCATTGATTAACGGAGGAACCAGAGTAACGCCCCATCTGGCAGTAAAGACCCAGACGGAGCAGGGAGAAAAGGGGAAGGCATTTACCTATCCGAAAACCGAGGGGATTATTTCGAAGGAAAGCAGCGAAACCTTAAAATATTTACTGGAGCAGGTGGTAGAAAACGGAAGCGGTAAAAACGGCTATGTAGAAGGCTATCGGGTGGGAGGAAAGACGGCTACCAGCCAGACCCTGCCCAGAGGCAGTGGGAGATATATTGCTTCCTTTATTGGCTTTGCACCTGCAAATGATCCCCAGGTACTGGCATTGGCCATTGTATATAATCCTAAAGGAATGTACTATGGAGGGCAGGTGGCCGCCCCCATTGTCCGTCAGCTTTTTGAGAATATTCTTCCTTATTTGGAGAGAATGTGATATAACAGAAGAAGTGAGTTGTGGAAACTACGAAGTGAAAACCAGGTGGAATAGATAGAAGTGAGGTTGGTATGAAGGTTACATTTGTTATGCCGGTTCTGATTTCTTTTGTTATCAGTGCCGTTTTGGGACCAATTGTGATTCCCTATTTGAGAAAACTAAAGGTAGGACAGACCGAAAGAGATGATGGGCCGAAGTCGCATCTGAAAAAAAGCGGAACCCCTACTATGGGAGGCGTGATTATCCTGGCCTCTGTGGTTCTGGCCTCTTTATTCTATATGAAGGACTATCCCCGTATCCTGCCTATTCTTTTTCTCACCCTGGGATTTGGCTTGATCGGGTTTATTGATGATTATATAAAGGTGGTGCTCAAGCGTTCCATGGGCCTTCGGGCATGGCAGAAAATGGCTTTGCAGATCGTGGTAACGGCTGTATTTGCTTACTATCTGGTAACATTTGCACCTCAATGTCTGTTGATGAAGATTCCTTTTATGGGAGGAATGCTTCTGGACCTGGGAATCTTTTCTGTTCCTGCTGTGTTTGTGGTGGTCATTGGTACGGTAAACGGAACCAATTTTACCGACGGCTTAGATGGCCTTGCCAGCAGTGTTACGGTAATGGTGGCAACCTTTTTCTCTGTGGTTGCCGTGGGAACAGAAAGTGGTATTGAACCAATCACCTGTGCAGTGGTGGGAGCCTTATTGGGCTTTCTCCTCTTTAACGTTTATCCCGCCAGTGTATTCATGGGAGATACCGGTTCTTTGGCTCTGGGGGGATTTGTAGCAGCCACGGCATATATGCTGCAGATGCCTATTTTTATTGTGATCGTGGGATTCATTTATCTGGTGGAGGTTTTGTCGGTTATGCTGCAGGTTGGTTACTTTAAGCTTACCGGTGGAAAGCGGATTTTTAAGATGGCACCCATTCATCATCATTTTGAGCTTTGTGGCTGGTCAGAAACACGGGTGGTAGCAGTGTTTTCAATCGTAACGGCATTGTTATGCCTGGTGGCATTGATGGCTCTGTAGGTTATGGGGAAGGAATGGAGGTAAAAATGGATTTTTTTCAAAAAACCATATTGGTGGTAGGCTGTGGGATCAGTGGAATAAGTGCAGCTACACTGCTTAGCAAAAAAAAGGCTAGAGTGATCTTATATGACGAAAATGATACGATAGATGTAAAAAAGGTGATAGAGAAGCTGGAGGATAATGACTCCATAGAGATAGTTCTGGGTGAGCTTTCAAAAGAAATCAAGACCCGGCTTGACCTGGTAGTATTGAGCCCCGGGGTTCCCTGCTACACCCCTTTTGTGGAAGGATTCAGACACAGACATATTCCGGTAATGGGAGAGATCGAGCTGGCTTTTCTCTGTGACAGAGGAAGGGTACTTGCCATTACCGGAACCAATGGAAAGACCACTACTACTGCTTTGACCGGGAAAATCATGAAGGACTATTATGACAGCGTTTTTGTAGTGGGAAATATTGGAACTCCCTATACTGCAGTGGCAGATGAGACAAAAGAAGATAGCGTGACGGTGGCCGAAATCAGCAGCTTCCAGTTGGAAACTATCCATACCTTCCATCCTAAAATCAGTACAATATTGAATATTACCGAGGATCATCTGAACCGCCATCATACGATGGAAAACTATGTAGCTACAAAGGAGAGGATATCGCTTAATCAGAATCAGGATGACGTCTGTGTATTAAATGCAGAGGATTCCTATTGCAGAGGCTTTGCTGAGGTTTGCCCGGCAAAGGTAATCTTTTTTTCTTCGAAGGGTCCCCTGGAGGCCGGATATTATCTGGAAGGAGACAGTATCTGGTATAGTGATGGCACTGAACGAAAAAGGCTGCTGGGAATCCGGGAAGTGAAGCTCATGGGGCACCATAATATGGAAAACATAATGGCAGCTATAGCTATGGCGGAGGCCTTTGGTGTTCCCATGGAAAATATTCTGGAAACAGTACGCAATTTTTCCGCCGTAGAACATAGGATAGAATATGTAACCACTATCAACGGTGTAGAATATTATAATGATTCTAAAGGAACCAATCCTGATGCGGCCATAAAAGGAATACAGGCCATGAATCGGCCCACCGTTTTAATTGGCGGAGGATACGATAAGAACAGTGAATATGATGATTGGATTGACAGCTTTGACGGCAAGGTGACCTGGTTGATTTTGCTGGGACAGACAAAGGAAAAAATTGCTGCCTGTGCCAGGAAAAAGGGGTTTACCAATCTGGTACTGGTAGACAGTCTGGAAGAGGCAGTAAAGACAGCCTGTGAAAAAGTGAATCCCGGAGAGGCGGTTTTGTTGTCACCAGCCTGTGCAAGCTGGGGAATGTTTCCCAACTATGAGGTCAGGGGGAAGCAGTTTAAAGAGTATGTAATGAAATTAAAGGAGTCTTAAGTGAGACAAAAAACAACGAAACGTAATTTCAAAAAAAAGAATGAATATTTCTTTGATTACAGCCTGTTGTTTATTGTGCTGTTTTTTCTGGGGTTCGGCATGGTTATGGTATATTCTGCCAGTTCCTATGATGCCTCCACTTCTGCTCTGATGAATTATGATCCGGCCTATTATTTGAAAAAACAGGCTTTTTCGACGATATTGGGGCTGGTGGCCATGTTTGTGGTGGCGTTTATTCCTTACCATTTTTGGGAACGCTTTGCTTCCCTGAGCTATGTGGTATCTGCAGTTCTGATCCTCTTGGTGCTTACTCCACTGGGGTATGAAGCTAACGGTGCAAGAAGATGGCTGAGGGTGGGAATTTCCGTACAGCCTGCGGAAATCGCCAAGCTGGCCATGATTCTGTTTCTGGCCAGTATGATCTGTCGTATGGGAAAGGCCATCCGTACGGCCAAGGGCTTCTGGGCAGTGATTGCGGTGCCCGTGCCCATCTGTCTGATGGTATGGAAAATTACCGATAATATGAGTTCCGCAATCATTATTTTTGGAATTGCTTTCCTTATGCTGTTTGTAGCCAGTCCGGATTATAAAAGGTTTATTGGAATCGGAGTGACCGGAGCGACTTTGGCAGCGGTTTTCGTGATTTTCTTAACCAGAATGGACAGTATGGAAGGACTGGGCTTTCGAAGCAATCGAATTCTGGCCTGGCTGAATCCGGAAAACTATTCCTCGGGAACAGGCTTTCAGACCCTCCAATCCCTTTATGCCATCGGCTCCGGTGGGATTTTTGGTAAGGGATTAGGACAGAGTATGCAGAAGCTGGGCTTTTTACCGGAAATGCAGAATGATATGATTTTTTCTATTATTTGCGAAGAATTGGGACTTTTTGGAGGAATCTGCATTATCATGATGTTCATTTTGCTGATCTGGAGATTGATGATCATTGCCAGCAATGCCAGCGATCTGTTCGGTGCACTTCTGGTAGTGGGGGTAATGGCTCATATAGCGATTCAGGTGATTTTGAACATAGCGGTGGTAACCAATACTATTCCCAATACAGGCATCTCCCTTCCCTTCATCAGCTATGGAGGCTCTTCGGTAATGTTTTTGCTGATTGAGATCGGATTGGTGCTCAGTGTGGGAAGAGGAATTCAATTAAAGGATGGATAAGTGGGAAAAAGGAAGAAGATAAAAAAACAAAAAGTACATAAGCTATCAGTTAAGGTACTGCTCGCTTTCCTTATTCCGTTGTTTATGTCTGCCGTAATTTTACTGGTATTGATCAGATATCGGGTAAAAACCATTATAGTCGAAGGAAATATCCACTATACGAATGATGAGATTATTGCTCAGGTTATTGACAGTGATCTGGCGGCAAATTCCCTGTATCTTTCTTTGAAGTACAGAAACAGAGATATTTCCGGAATTCCCTTTATTGAAAAGATGAGTGTCAGTATCCTCTCGGCAGATACCATTAAGATTACCGTATATGAAAAATCCGTTGCCGGGTATGTGGAGTATCTGGGAAAGTATATGTATTTTGACAAGGATGGAATAGTAGTAGAAACCTCCGATGCCAGGACAGAGGGAATTCCACAGATTACCGGATTGAATTTTGAGTATGTGATTCTTTATGAAAAACTTCCTGTGGAGGATGAAACGATTTTTCAATCTATTCTGGATATTACGCAGCTTCTGGGGAAATATGAAATTAGTGCAGATAAAATCTACTTTGACCAGCGCAGTGAAATGACACTTTATTTTGAGGATATCCGGGTACGTTTGGGTGATATCAGCAACATTGATGATAAAATCGTGAAGCTGAAAGCGATCCTGGAATTATAATGAGAATAGTAAAAACATTACCTTCAATAAAGATGAACAGTAAATTTTTTAAAAAAGATATTGCTTAATCTCCAAAATAATTATATGATCCTGTCTTTGACAGTTAAGTAGATTAAAATGCCTCGCAAACCCAGTGTTTATACTGGTTGCGAGGTATTTTGCTCTCGTTTTGAAATATGGTAATTTATTCTCTTCCCTCACTTTTTTTTCTGAATTGTTTTCATCTGACTTTTCGTAATGAACTGAAAGTCTGTTTCAAAATCGCACACCGAAAAACTCCCGTATATAATGAATTTACCTTTTAGTGCTGGTTTTAATGTTAATCCAATTGACAAATTTATAGAAGAATAGTACAATGGTATATAAGATTTACGCAAAGAATCTGTGCAATATTTTGTCCTATTCGTAGATATTGCTCATCTCATGTAAAGGAGAGATATGAATGAAGCGTTCCGAAATCAACAAGGCTCTTCGTGAGCTGGAAGCCATGTGCGAAAAATATCACTGCTATCTGCCTCCCTTCTGCCACTTTACTCCGGAGGAATGGGAAACCAAGGGTCACGAATATGACGAAGTCCGGGACTGCTGCCTGGGATGGGACATTACCGACTACGGTAAGGGAGACTTCGATAAAATGGGTTTTTCCCTCATCACAATCCGCAACGGCAGCCAGACCATGAAGGACAAGTATCCCAAGGTCTACGCCGAGAAGCTGCTGTACCTGAAGGAGGGGCAGTATTCCCCCAACCATTTCCACTGGTATAAAACCGAGGATATCATCAATCGGGGTGGCGGAAACGTGCTGATTCGGGTGTATAACTCCCTCCCCGACGAGTCCATCGATTACAAAAGCGATGTTACCATCCACACTGATGGCCGCACCTACACCGTTCCCGCCGGAACCCAGATCCGCCTGACCCCCGGCGAAAGCATTTTTATCCAGCAGCACCTCTACCACGACTTTGAGGTGGAGCCGGGCACCGGTGACGTGCTGCTGGGCGAGGTCAGCCAGTGCAATGACGACAGTAACGATAACCGCTTCAATCCTCCCACGGGCCGGTTCCCCGCCATTGAAGAGGACGAAGCACCTTACCGCCTGCTGTGCACTGAGTATCCTGCGGCGAAGGACTGATAAGGAGGGAGAACGATGATTGACGTAGTGGCATTGGGCGAACTGCTCATTGATTTTGCCGCCAAATCCATGGATGCCAGCGGCTATCCCACCATGGCTGCCAACCCCGGCGGCGCCCCCGGCAATTTTCTGGCAGCTCTGAATGCCTACGGTAAGAAAACCGCTTTTTTGGGAAAGGTGGGCAAAGATGCCTTCGGCCATCTGTTGCTGAGCACCCTAAACGGCGCAGGCATTGAGACACGGGGAATCGTGGTGGACGATTCGGTGTTCACGACCCTGGCTTTCGTGACCTTTGATGAAAACGGCGACCGCTCCTTTTCCTTTGCCCGGAAGCCTGGCGCGGACACCCAGCTACGCTGGGAGGAAATTGACAAATCCCTCATCGATGATGCCAGGGTGTTCCATTTCGGCACCCTGAGCCTGACGGATGAGCCGGTGCGGTCGGCGACCCAAAAGGCCGTTGCCTACGCAAAAGAAAAGGGAAAGCTCATCACTTGTGACCCGAACCTGCGCAAGCCCCTGTGGCCCAGCGAGGACACGGCACGGGAACAGATGCTGTGGAGCCTTGCTCAGGCAGACGTGGTGAAAATCAGCGACAATGAGGTGGAATTCCTGTGGAACTGCACCCCGGAGGAGGGCGCAGACAAATTGCTGAAGAAATTCGGCGTTTCCCTTGCCATGGTGACCCTTGGCCCCGATGGCTGCCTTTTGAAGACGAAAAACGCTTCTTTCCGGGCTGTCTGTCCCAAGGTACACCCCATCGACACCACCGGTGCGGGAGATATCTTCGGCGGCAGTGCGATATCCCGGCTGCTGGAGCTGGAAAAGCCTATAGCTGATCTGACGGAAGCAGATCTTGCCTACATCGGTAGGTTTGCTGCTGCCGCCGCAAGCCTGTCCACAGAGCGTTCCGGCGGCATCCCCAGCATCCCGGAAAAGGATGCGGTTTTAAAGACTATATGATGAAGAAACCCGGAGATTTCTCAGGATTTCCAGGTATATTCACGCCTTGTGGCGTTGGGATGTGGAGCATCAGGCGAATTGCAAAAAATCGATAAACCGTATAAGTATAATGAGGACAAAAGGAGAGAACAAATGAAGGTGAGCTTTGGATATGGCGCAGAAACCACGCAACGCAGACTATACAAAAGAATATAACCGCAAAGCAGTTCTGCGCATCTTGCGCCACAACGCCATGAGCCGGGCAGAGTTGGCTCGTACCACGGGACTGACCCGTGCGGCCACCTCCCTGATCGTGGAGGAATTGCTGAAGCTTGGAATTGTGACAGAGCTTGCCCCGCAGTCCGTGGGTTGGGGGCGCAGTGCCACACCCCTTGCTCTGCGCCCCGACTGCTATTACGCACTGGCGTTGGATCTGGCCAGAAAGGGCTGCAGTGTGGGTCTGTGTGATATGGCCGGAAATCTCCTTCAGCAGAGAAAGATTCCGAATCAGGACAATCTGGTAGCAGCCATCATCGCAGAGCTGAAAGCCATATTGGAGACTGCGGAACGGGACAAGATTCTGGGTATCGGCATCAGTTCCCCTGGGCCGCTGGACTGCGAAAACGGCCGGATTCTGAACCCGCCCCGGTTTGAGAGCTGGCACGGGGTGGAAATCAGCCAGCTTCTGTCCGAAGCGCTAGATATGCCTGCCTATCTGGAACACGATGTCTGCGCTTTGGCGCTGCACCAGTTGGAAATGGGGCAGAGCCGAAATTTTATGCTGGTGTTCGTTGACATCGGTATCGGCGCAGCCATTGTGTCCGACGGAAAGCTGCTGGGAAATTCCAAGTACTTCACAGGGGAATTGGGTCACACCACCATCCGCTTCGACGGACGGCTTTGCGAGTGCGGGAACCGGGGCTGCCTGGAAACCTACGCCTCCATCCCGGCGCTCCTGGAAGGCTCGGAATTCTCGAATTGGGATGACCTGATTGATCATGTAGGTAAAAATCCCGAGGCCAGACATCTGCTGGATCAGGAGGCGGTGTATCTGTCCGCAGGTCTCATTAACCTGCTGAACCTGATTCCCGTGGATACCATCTATCTGGCGGGAGATATCTGCTACCGTTATGAGCTGCTGGCGCAGCGATTGCAGCGAGAGATCAGTGCCAAGGCACTGGATCGCAGCAGGGGGAATATCAAAATCTACCCATCCAGCCAGGATCCAAACGTAGGTGTTCTCGCGGCGGCGGATGTGGTCTTTTCCAAGTTTTTCACCGTATAGGCATAGTGCCAATGCGAAGAAAACAGGAAGGACTTTCGGAAAAGCCCGGAGAGAAACGGAGATTCGTTCCCAGTTTACACAACCCTCCACGGTCTCCATGCCTTTGACAAGGGGAGAAGCGCCCTACAGAATAGAAAAACAACGCAAGCATATAAGAAAGAGGAAGCTGGTATGTATCACATTCGCAGAAGATTCACCTCCTTAGCGGCCATTTCCATGGTTGTTACCCCACTGCTGATCACGATTTACTTGTTGTTCTGGAGTCCCGGTGATTTATCGGCCAGCCGGACGGGAAATCAGCGGGTGTTTGGAGCGACCTATATGACGATGAACAATCCATACTTCCAGATGCTGGACACACAGATCCGGGTGTTTCTCGAGATTCGTGGAGACGTACTGCTCACCCGAGATGCCGCTATGGATCAGGAGCGTCAAAACCAGGAGATTCAGGAATTGGTGGATGCGGGTGTCTGTGCTATTTTCATGACGCCGGTAGAGTGGGACACCTCAAAAGGTGGTGTCCAGATTGCCGCTGCCGCAGGAGTTCCGGTTATCGTGGTGGATGCCCCGATACAGGACTCAGAGCTGGTAGCCTGCTCGGTTTTGTCAGATAACTACCAGGCGGGGGTGTTGTGCGCCCAGCACCTGCTATCTGTTCGGGACAGTGCAAAAATTCTATTGCTGGAACATATCACCACGCGTTCCGGTGCGGATCGAATCCAGGGCTTCAAGGACACCATTGCAGGGCATGAGGGCTTTGAAATTCTGGGTTCCGGCGAATCAGATGGACAAATTGAAAACGCCATGCCAGTGATGGAGCAGCTGCTGCGGAAATATCCGGATGCCGATGTCCTAATGGCGTTGAATGACCCCAGCGCCTTCGGCGGATTGGCGGCGATTCAGGGAGCAGGTCTGTCGGATCGGTTCCTAGTGTACAGCGTGGACGGCTCCCCTGAGGGGAAGGCCATGGTCAGCAGCGGCTTCCTCACGGCCACCTGCGCCCAGTTTCCCTCCAAGGTTGCCGAGGAAGCGGTGGATCAGGCCTACGCCGCCATAGACGGCGGCTGTGAACGCAGTGAGGTCATTGTCCCGGTGGAGCTGCTGACAGCAGAAAACGTGAACCAATATGGAATAGATGGGTGGCAGTAATGAAAACCGAACGAAATCTGACGAATATCGCCTCAGTGATGTTTGCATTGAATTTTTCGATTCTCTCCTTTTACTCGCTGATCTGTGTGACCACCACCTTCCGGATATGTGACACTTTGGGTGCATATGATTTTTTGACCTCCGTACGGCAGATACCCCGATATCCCTGGCAAATGCCGGTTCAAACGCTCAGTTTATATGCTTTGCTGTGTACGGTAAGCTTTTTCAAGATTTTCCGCCCCATTGAGCAGTTTCCCTTACGGGTCGTCATTTGCGTCACGGAAATAGTCCTGTGTGCGGGAATCATCTTCTCTTTGAATTTCTATTATAGCGGTGTCGCCCTGCTTGTACTTGCCGACCTGGTCCACTATATGTGCAGCAATCGAATGCGGCTGTCATTTATCGTGATACTCAGCCTGATGTTTGCCTTTGGCCGATATGAGATCGTAGAACAATTCACGAAGTGTATCGCATTCAGCGCCTATCTCAGCTACTACAACCCGATGACACAGAGCTGCTTTACCGGCTTGGAAAGCCTGATGGTCTGCCTGAATATTCTCCTGTTCGTTCTGTATATGATTTTGCTGTTTACCAGCCAGAAAGAGGAAAATTCCCGCATTCGCAAGCTGAATGAACAACTGAATCAGGCCAATGACCAGCTTCGGGACTATGCTGTAAACATGGAGAGCATGACGCAGATGAGGGAACGAAACCGGCTGGCTCGGGAGATTCACGATACCCTGGGGCACACGTTTACAGGCATCATCATGGGGGCAGATACGGGACTGGCACTGTTTGATGTTGCCCCGGAGGAATCCAAGAAACGGATACAGGCGGTTGCCCAATCCGCTCGTGACGGGCTTACGGACGTGCGACGGTCCATCAAGGCTCTGCGGCCTGACGCATTGGAACATTCCTCCCTTGCGAAGGCACTGGAGGAGTTGGTAGAGAATTTCCGTCTCACGACATCTGCCCAGATTGCCTATTATCAGGAGGCGGGTGAGCTGAATCTGGATGCGGACGAAGAGGATGCGCTGTATCGGGTTGTCCAGGAGGGACTGACCAATGCAGTCCGTCATGGCAGGGCTGACCGCATTTTTATCCGGGTCACTCGAACCGGGGACTTGGTTACTGTCAGCGTTCAGGACAACGGTACTGGCTGTGGGTCGCTGGAAGAAGGCTTTGGGCTGCGGCATATGCGGGAACGACTGGATATGCTGGGCGGCACCCTGTTCTATGGGAATCTGGATTCGGGTGCACAAAATGGATACACAGGCTTTTTCATTACTGTGGGCTTGCCCATCAGAAACAGAAAGGGGGAGTAATCTGTGATTAAGGTTTTGATTGTAGACGATCAGGAATTATTTCGCGAGAGCCTAAAGGTGGTTCTGAGTGTCAACGAAAATATCCGGGTAACCGATGCGGTATCCGGTGTGTCCCAGGCGCTGAGAAGTGCGGAGCAGGAGCGCCCGGATGTGGTTCTTATGGATATTCGTATGCCCGGTATGGACGGCGTGGAGGGAACCAGGATGTTAAAAAAACGGTGGCCTGATGTCAAGATCATTGTGCTTACCACTTTTGATGACGACGAATACATATTTGGGGCGCTGAAAAATGGAGCAAGCGGTTATCTTCTGAAAGGAAGCAGCATCGCCAAATTGTCCGAGAGCATCCGAATTGCCTATGAAGACGGTGCGATCATTACCCCCACTGTGGCCACAAAGGTGATTCACCAGTTTTCACACATGGCGCAGGGCTCATCCCGGCTCCAGGTGGACAAAGAAGCCGTCAAGGACATCAGCAGGAGTGAATGGCAGATCATCCAGACCGTGGGGAGTGGGATGTCCAACAAGGAGATTGCTCAGGAGCTTTCCCTATCCGAGGGAACCGTTCGCAACTCCATCAGCAACATCCTGTTTAAGCTGGGTCTGCGGGACCGCACACAGTTGGCAATCTGGGTCGTACAAACCGGGGCGGTGAATCGTCCGCTATGAAAAAATGGATATGGAAACGGAATGCGGTGATACTACTGGTTCTGATGCTGTGCCTTTGCCTGGCAGGGTGCGTTGGAAATAAGGAAACAGTACTCACCATCGGTGTGTATTCGGGAAGCTACTGGAATACTCCCAATGGAAATTGCTACCAAATTCTGGACGATGTTATCACCCTATTTGAAGAATCGCACCCCGGAGTGAAAGTCGAATACGTCAGTGGCATTCCCGCCAATGATTACAGCGAGTGGCTGGCAGAGCAAATTATGAAGGGGACAGAGCCGGATTTGTACTTTGTACTCCCTGAGAATTTTGATCTTTTGGTATCTTCCGGGGCATTGGCACAATTGGATGAACGGATTGCTGGAGATCCGGCATTTGACACATCTGCCTATTATGAGCCCTGTCTGCGCTCAGGGCAGTCCGAAGGCCGCCAGTATGCCCTGCCCCACGAGAGTGTTCCCACCATCATGTTCGTAAATAAGACGCTGTTGGAAGCCAACGGTATAGATATGCCGAACAATGACTGGACATGGGAAGATTTTTACAACATCTGCGCACAGATCACCAATGTGGAACTGCACCAGTATGGTGTATATGGCTACTCCTGGCTGGATGCTATGTATTCCAACGGTGCGTCCCTGTTTTCTGAAGACGGGCGAAGCTGCTATCTTGCTGAGGAGAATGTCCTGCAGGCCATTCAGTTTACCAAGCAGTTGGGGGAATTGAATGGCGGTTACAGCGTTACCGTCCGAGACTTTGATGTGGGCAGGGTAGCCTTCCGCCCCCTCCTTTACTCGGAATATCGGGCCTATCAGCCCTACCCCTGGCGGGTAAAGAAATACTCCGCTTTTCAGTGGGACTGTGTCAGTATGCCCGCAGGCCCTTCCGGCTCCAATATTTCTGAGCTTCACACCATGATGCTGGGAATCAGCTCCCGTACCCGCCATGAGGAGCTTGCTTGGGAATTATGTAAACTATTGTCCATAGACGCGAATGTGCAGCGGGAGCTTTACACCTATTCTCATGGCATTTCTCCGCTCCCCGCTGTTGCGGAGGATCCCGAACTACTGCTCCAGATTCACCATGATATCCCCGAAGGAATCGGCTTCTCCCCCGATATGATTCACCGTATTATGAGCAACGCCGTGGTTGCACCCAGATTCGATGCGTATAGCCAAGCGATGATTATGGTGGAGAGTGCGATACAGGAGGCTGCCGACAATCAGCTTGGGCAGAGCGGGATGCGCATTGCTCAGAGTGAAATCAATATTTTTCTTAACAAATAATAGCGTTTTTTGCAGAGCAAGGGTCTGCCTGGGGGTTTCGGGCAGACCCTTGCTCTGCGTTTTGTACAAAACCTTTGAGGTTGATTTGCCAAATTCTATAGATAATTTCAAAATCTGGGAAAAACATGACAAATGTAATCTGTAACTAATGACAAATGGCACTGTAAAAAATCTGGATTTTTTGTATTATATAGACAGATACTTGTTGAAACGACAGCGCAAAATGAAGGGGGAGGCGATGCAATCGGATGCGTAGCTATTCTATTGTTTTCCTGGATATTGACGGAACCTTGCTGGACTCCCGACACCGGGTCATGCCCTGCACCCAGAATCGCCTGAGATACCTGCACGGACGGGGTATTCCCATCATCCTGTGCTCCGCCCGTCCGCCAGGGGGAGTAAATCTGATTGCCAGACAGGTTGGCCTGCACAGCCCTATGGTGTGCTATAACGGAGGACTGGCTTTTGACGAGAACAGCACTATACTGCGGGATGTCAGAATCGACACGCAACTGGCAATGGAGTTCAAGCGGTTTGTCTCAGAACGGTTCCCAGAGTTGGTGGTAAGTGCCTATCTGTATGATGTCTGGCTGGCAGAAGATCCCCAGCACTCCATGATCCGGCAGGAGGCAGAAATATCCCAGTGTACGCCCCTGAAGGGCTCCCTAGAGAGGGCCGCAGATGCCGCACCCCACATCCACAAGCTGCTGTGCATAGGTGATGCAATGCGAATACGTACTCTACAGAATGAGATTCCACGGTATTTTCCCCAACTTATGGCTCTTCGCTCCAAAGCCACTTATCTGGAAATTCTCGCACCGGAAAGCACCAAAGACAGAGCAGTACAGGTGCTGTTGACACACTATGGTTTGGCAGCAGAGGACGCAGTGGCATTCGGCGACAGTGATGTGGATATTGATATGCTGCAATACTGTGGGCTGGGTATCGCCATGGGAAATGCCCCAAGGCAGGTAAAGGAAGCAGCAGATTATGTGACGGCTTCCAACGATGAGGAAGGTGTCTACATCGCACTAAAGGGACTGCGTCTGAAAGCGCCAGGCACTGCCAGGAATTCGGAGAAAGCACGATGAGCATGTTTCTCCCTGTAATAGAGTAATTAAAGGAGGTTGTATATGGAAGATTCTATCATTCTCCAAATGCAGGAAATCGTCAAGATATTTCCGGGGGTGCGTGCGCTGGATGGCGTAACCCTGGAGGTGCGCCGGGGTGAGATCCATTCGATCTGCGGCGAAAACGGCGCCGGAAAATCCACCCTGATGAAAGTCCTGTCCGGCGTTTATCCCTATGGCTCTTATGAAGGCCAGATCATTTATATGGGAGAGGAAGCCAAGTTTAAAAACATCAAGGAATCGGAAAACGCTGGAATCGTCATCATCCATCAGGAGCTGACCATGATTCCTGAGCTTTCCATTACCGAGAATATTTTTATGGGCAATGAGATCGTAAAGCACGGCCTCATTGACTGGGAGGAAGCCCGTCAGCGGACCATGGAATTGATGGAGCGTGTGGGTCTGAATCTGAATCCCAATACCCTGATCAAAAATCTGGGTGTGGGCCAGCAGCAGATGGTGGAAATCGCAAAGGCATTGTCCAAGAATGTCAAGCTGCTGATCCTGGATGAACCCACCTCTGCTCTGAATGAGGCTGATTCTGCCAATCTTCTGGAGCTGATGCGGGACCTGAAGAGCAAAGGCATCACCTGTATTATGATCTCCCACAAACTGAATGAAATTGCGGCGATCTCCGATGCAGTTACTGTTATCCGCGACGGACGCACCGTCGAGACCTACCCGGTGGAAGCAGGTCGTGTAGATGAGGATCGGATCATCAGTTCCATGGTAGGCCGCACGATCGAGAACCGCTATCCACCCCATGAGTCCCATCCCGGTGAGATTATCTTTGAGGTATCCGACTGGTGCGTGGAGAATCCCAATGTCCCAGGCAGAATGGTCTGTAAAAACTCCAGTTTTCATGTCCGTGCCGGCGAGGTCGTGGGTTTTGCCGGCTTGATGGGCGCAGGACGGACAGAACTGATGCGCTCTATCTTCGGACACAATTACGGCATTTTCCACGGCGGTACCGTGATAATGAAAGGTCAGGAGCTTTCTCTGCCCTCCGTTTCCGCTGCCATTGAAGCAGGCATCGCCTATGTTCCCGAAGACCGGAAGAACTTAGGACTCAATCTGCTGGACAGCATCCGGATGACGATTGTATCAGCAAACCTGAAAGCAATCTTAAGAGGCAGACTTCTGGATTCTGATAAGGAACTGCAGGCTGCTGAGCAGAGCAGAAAAGCCCTCCGGATCAAAACAAGTTCCGTGGATGCCGGTGTGACAACTCTGTCCGGCGGCAACCAGCAGAAAGTGGTTCTGGGTAAGTGGATGTTTACAGAGCCGGAGGTGCTGATTCTTGACGAACCCACCCGCGGCATCGATGTTGGTGCCAAGTACGAGATTTACCGCCTGATCCATGAGATGGCGGATCAGGGCAAGGCAGTGATCCTGGTCTCTTCAGAGTTGCCGGAACTGCTGGGTATGTCGGATCGCATCTATACCATCTGTGAAGGAAGCATTACGGGTGTGATAGACAGCAAAGATGCAGATCAGGAAAAGTTGATGCGGTTGATGACAGCGACATCTGACGTAAAAACATAATGAAGGAAAGGATGGAATCGTCTTATGAATAAAATTAAAAGAGTGTTGGGAGATGACCTGCATAAATACACGATGGTGATCGCATTGATTGCACTGATCGTTTTCTTCAATATTGCCTCGGACGGAAAAATGATTACCCCCTCCAATTTCCAGAATCTTTTGTCTGGTAATGCGTACGTGCTGATTCTGGCCATCGGTATGCTGATGGTCATCGTCATCGGCCAGATCGACTTGTCTGTTGGTTCCGTTGCCGGTTTCTGCGGGATGGTCATGGCCATCGCATTCCAGAAATGGGATTTCCCCTGGTGGGCAGCGGTGCTGCTGGGCATGGGAATCGGTGTTCTGGTTGGCGCATGGAACGGCTTCTGGGTGGCAAAGATGGGTATTCCCGGTTTTATCACTACCCTGGGCAGCATGATGATTTTCCGTGGCGCTGTCATTTGGATCTCCCACTCTATCTCCGTCCCCGCTCCTTCGGAACTGAAATGGTTCGGCGCCGGTCATCTGCCTGAGTGGGGCCCTGCCTTTACGGGAATGAACAACTCCACGCTGTTGCTGGGCACCTTCGCTATCGCATTTTTCATTTATGCACAGCTTCGTCAGCGCGCCCGTGCTAATGAACTGTATGCAAATAATAAAGAACCTTTGTGGCCTGCTGTGGTCCGCATCGCACTGGGCACTGTTGTAATTGGTTATCTGACCTGGCTGTTTGGCACCGGACGTCCAGGTACCTCTTTCCCGATCCCTGGCCTGATACTGGTGGTTCTGGTGATCATCTATCACACCATCACCCAGAAGACCAGATTCGGCCGCCATGTCTATGCGGTGGGCGGCAATAAGAACTCTGCGGCTCTGTCCGGCGTCAATGTTCAAAAGACCTACTTCCTGACCATGCTGAATATGTCTTTCCTGGCTGCACTGGCCGGCATCATGTTCGTGGGACGCTCCACTGCGGCAGGTCCTTCCGACGGTACCAGTTGGGAGATGGACGCCATTGCATCTGTCTACATTGGCGGTGCAGCCGTATCCGGCGGTGTTGGTACCATTATGGCTACCATGGTCGGCGGTATGATGATGGCAGTTCTGAACTCCGGCCTGATGCTGTTGGGTGTAGGTGCCGATAAGACCCAGGTCATCAAGGGACTGGTCCTGATGGCAGCCGTTGCCTTCGACGTTTACAATAAGCGTCCCGGACATGTCTCCATTACAAAGCGCCTGCTCAACATGAACAGCGCCGAAAACAAAGAAGGTTCCTCTGCTGACAAATAATCCTGAGGGATTTTTGACAGCCAGGCCTTAATAAAAATCAAATACACAATAGTAGGAGGAAAAAACGATGAAAAAACTGTTCACATTGCTCTTGGCTCTGGTTATGTTCATGTCCATGACTGCCTGCGGCGGCGGCCGTACCGAACCTGCTCCCGCAGCCACTACCCCCGATGCAAAGCCCGCTGAGGCCAACAGCAGCACAGAGGCTCCCGCTGCAGCCGGCGGCTTTGAGGCCGGTGCTACCATCGGGGTCTCCCTGCCTTGGCTGGGCACCCAGAACTGGAAAGAGGCCGAAGAAATGTTCAAGACTGAGCTGGAAGCTGCCGGCTTCAAGCCCATCATCCAGGCTGCTGACAATAAGGTTCCTACGCAGCAGCAGCAGATCGAATCCATGATCCAGAACGGCGCCAAGGTTATCGTTGTTGGCCCCATCGACGGCACCCAACTGGGCGCTGTCCTGGAAGAGGCCAAGGCTGCCGGCGTTTATGTCATTGGTTATGACCGCCTCCTGGAGAATACCACCGGCGTTGACGGTGTTGTTCAGTTCGGCAGCGTCAAGACCGGTGAGCTGCAGGCTCAGGCTCTGCTGGATGGTCTGAAGGAAATGAAAGGCGAAGGCCCCTGGAACATCGAACTGTTCGGCGGCGGCCCCGCTGACCCCAATGCTCCCAACTTCTTCAAGGGTGCAATGAGCGTTCTGCAGCCCCTGATCGACGACGGCACGCTGACTGTTGTTTCCGGCCAGACTGACTTCACCCAGTGCGCTACCATGGATTGGGACAACTCCAAGGCACAGGCAAGAATGGACTCCCTGCTGTCAGGATTCTACTCTGACAAGGAAATCCACGGTGTCCTGTCTCCCAACGACGGCATCGCCCGTGCGATCATCACCTCCTGCGAGCAGGCAGGTCAGGAGATTCCCGCTATCTCCGGTCTGGACGCTGAGAACGAGTCCGTTGAGTGGGTCTGGTCCGGTCGTCAGTACTCCACCATTGCAAAGCCCACCGATGCTCTGGTTGCTCAGACTATCGAGATCATCAAGTCCCTGCAGGCAGGCAACGGTATGCCCGCTACCGATGTTCAGGTGAACAACGACAAGATTGATGTTCTCGTCTACGAGCTGCCCCCCGTTGTGGTCACCAAGGACAATGCTAAGGAAGTCTTTGCCAACGATCCCGGCCGTCTGGCACTGCTGAAATAAGAACCATATCGAAACATAACATCGGGCGGCGGAAGGATTATCCTTCCGCCGCCTCAATACGGCTATCATGGATGTGCCTAAATTTATGGTAAGAATAAAATGCCCGATAGGTTCGGGCGTTTTATTGTTGGCATAAAGGCAACGAAGGAGAGCGGAAAATGGATTTGGAGAAGCGGTTGAAATACAAAGAAATGAGACAAGCTGTGTTTGCGTGACTACTATAGTTATATCGAAATACCGTGTGCTTTGCATGAAATAAGCTATTTTGTAGATACTAAGCTGCAAGAGAGGTGATTTGTATGACAGTAGCGCATAAAGGTTCCATATCCATGGGCATGGTGTTAATACCCATTGGACTATATAAAGATGTTGGGGTCAAATCCACCTTTGCAGTTGCCCCATTACCTTTAGAACCTTGAAAATTTCATATTTTGTAGTGAATAATCCGATGGAGACTTCTTATTTGAGGTATATCCTCCCAGCCTTTTTACGCTATTACTGGATTTTGGGCATAATGTCCCAAACCCTTCGTGAAATTGAAGAGTTTTCTGAAGTTGAGTGCTATGATCTTACATCCGAAAAAGAACTTGCCTCTTTGTTTTCCTCTCGGAAGCTTTTCCAAATGATAGTTCTTCCTGAGGTTTGACGGAACGGTTTCTACTCCGTTTCTTAGTCTGGCATAGTTTTTGAATTCATCAGTCTTCATGAAGTGTTTGGTTTTTGCTCTTTCACCTGCGGCTTTCGATGTCGGCACTTTGCTGACACGCTTAAATATCTTTGGTTTGCACTTGTTTTTATGGGGCAGTTTTCACAATACTCTTTTTGAAAAGATACCATGCATTGTCCGCTTGGTTTCATGAAAGTACAGCTTTTTGGTTCGTGACCTGCCGGACACTGAAAGACTCTGGTTCCTTCTTCATTAAATATAAAATCAGCCATGATATCAGCCGGATCTTTTTCTGTCAGGTCAGTAGTGAGAAGGGTTACATTTTTTCTTTTGCAAGTGACTGATTTTCAATTCCACAGTTCAAGGCTCGAAAGAGGGGCTTTTGACCCCAACATCATAAAATACAATATATTAAAGAAGTAAATTTGACACAAAAAAAGCAGGTTTTATGCGACCTGCGAACACTTTTTCTAATATTCAACTGTCAAACTCCCGTAAGAACATTACCTTCAATAAAGATGAACAGTAAATTTTTTAAAAAAGTTATTGCTTAATCCCCAAAATAATTATATGATGAATAGAGTGAAAATAAAATTTTACTTTCTTATTTGAAGAGTATCGAAAGCAGAACTTGTGACAGGTATCGGGCCGGAGTAAAAATAAAATTGTTCGCTTTCATATTTAGACAGTATTGCAAGTCAGACTTGTGATCAGTATGGGGAATACAGTGAGAATTTGATGCAGTTATTAATAAAGGAGGACAAACCTTTGCTTGAGATTAAAACGAATGATGCTGAGTCTGCCGCAAAGATCGTGGTTGTTGGTGTTGGCGGGGCAGGCAATAATGCTGTAAATAGAATGATTGACGAAGCGATTGAAGGTGTTGAATTTATAGGGATTAACACGGATAAGCAGGCCTTGCAGCTATGTAAGGCACCGAAGCTTCTGCAAATAGGAGAAAAGCTCACCAAAGGTTTGGGAGCAGGAGCCAAGCCGGAAATTGGGGAAAAGGCTGCAGAAGAAAGCTATGAGGAAATCAAAGATTCTCTGAATGCGTGTGATATGGTCTTTGTTACCTGTGGTATGGGAGGAGGAACCGGTACCGGTGCAGCTCCCGTTGTAGCTAAAATCGCAAAGGAAATGGGAATTTTAACGGTGGGTGTGGTAACAAAACCCTTTCGTTTTGAAGCAAGAACCCGAATGAATAATGCTATTGGAGGTATCGAAAAGCTGAAAGCTGCTGTGGATACCTTGATTGTAATACCCAACGATAAGCTGTTAGAAATTGTGGATCGCAGAACCACCATGCCGGAAGCATTGAAGAAGGCAGATGAGGTTTTGCAGCAGGCAGTACAGGGAATTACTGACCTGATCTATCGTCCTGCAATTATTAATCTGGACTTTGCAGATGTGCAGACGGTAATGAAGGACAAGGGGGTGGCCCATATCGGTATTGGTACGGGCAAGGGAGATGACAAGGCTGCAGAAGCGATTAAAATGGCCGTAGAGAGTCCTCTTCTGGAAACCACCATTGCAGGAGCAACAGATGTGATTATCAATGTATCCGGTGATATCTCCATGTACGATGCAGACGATGCGGCAAGCTATGTGCAGCAGATCACCGGTGAGGATGTGAACATTATTTTTGGTGCCATGTACGATGATACGCAGGCAGATACCTGTCGTGTCACTGTCATTGCTACCGGTCTGGATTCTCCGCAGGCGGGGAGAAATGAGGGCTTCAGCTTTGGTACCAGACCTAATATTGCTCAGGTACGCCAGAATATTCAGGCTGCCAATGCCATGAAAAATCCGGGACAGCCTGCGCCGGCTGCACCGAAGCCGATTTTTAACAGTATTCAGAAGCCCGCAGACATTAAGAGTAAGGTAGAGGAAAATACCTTAAAGATTCCGGAGTTTTTACAAAAAAAGTAAATATTCAGTACCCATTTGCAAAATCGCTGTGACCACAGCTTTCCTTTTGTTCATGTCTTTAACTGTCCACTTTTGGTGGGCAGTTTTTTTGTTTGGCTATTATGTCGAAAAGAGAAAGAAAAAAAACCATATTCCCGTGCAAAAGTGACATTTTTTTTGCGGAGAGGAAAGTACAATAGAAGACACAGGGGGGTGATGTCATTTACCAAATTTATCTGGATTCTTATTTTATACTGAACTTCTGGATGAATCTGTGGGTTCTTTTTTTGTGTAAAATTTTCGTACATAAAAGACTGCCTCTTTGGAGGCTTTTAGGGGTATCCCTAATGGCAACCCTCCTGCAATGTCTGATTCTGCTGCTTCCCATAGGAGGGATACGGCTAAAGCTCTTCGGAGGCTTTGGGGGAATCATGGCATTCAGCACATGGCTGTTGTTTCGCCCCATAGGGGGCAAACGTTACTGGAAAACCCTTACAGCATCCTGCATGGCCGGACTCACACTGGGAGGGAGTCTGGAGCTTTTGGAGGCTTTTTTGTCTCTTCCCAGACTGTCTTTCATGAATGTAACAGGGTTGACTCTGCTTTCCGGTCTGTTTATCAGATATGTGGTGGGACGGCTTTGGAGGAGAAAAAGAGGAAATGATGTATCGGTAAGACTGCTTTTTTCCAATGGAAGCTGCCTCACTCTAAAAGCCCTGATCGATTCCGGAAACAGTCTGCGGGAGCCGATTAGCGGTGAGCCGGTTTCTTTGGTAAATAGGGAGACTCTCAACAAAGAGGAGGGGGGTTTACTGCCGGATTATTATCGGCTGGTTCCCTATCATAGCATAGGATGTACCAAGGGACTGATCCCGGCCTATCGTATAGAGGGGTTGGAGATTGAGCTGGAAGGGGAATGGAAGAAAATAGAGAGCCCCTTTGTGGGAGCCGTGGAGGAAGCAATTTCTATTGGAGGGGAGTATCAGATGATTTTACATCCCGCATTATTGGAAGACTAGACAGGAGGAATGATTCGTGATTTTTAATGTAACTTTACCGGGTGGTGTACAGTTCAGGATGCTAAGAAGGGAGGCGGGTACCTTTACTGAGGCAGGAGACATTCATTACATAGGGGGAACGGAGGTTCTTCCGCCTCCGCTTACCAGCAGGCAGGAGAATGAAATGATCGCACGTTTGGGTCAGGATGAGGACACACAGGCCAAAACGATATTGATCGAGCATAATCTTCGACTGGTGGTCTATATTGCTAAAAAATTTGATAATACGGGTGTAGGGGTGGAGGATTTAATTTCCATTGGCACTATTGGGCTGATCAAATCCATCAACACCTTTAATCCGGAGAAAAATATTAAGCTGGCCACCTATGCCTCTCGCTGCATTGAGAATGAAATTCTTATGCATCTTAGAAAAACCAGTAAAAATAAGCTGGAGGTTTCCATTGATGAGCCGCTGAATGTGGATTGGGATGGAAATGAGCTTCTGTTAAGCGATGTTTTGGGGACAGATGAAGATGTCATCTATCGTGATTTGGAATCGGAGGTAGAGAAGAAGCTGCTGAAGAAGGCTATGGAGAAGCTGTCACCCAGAGAAAAGGTGATTATTACTCTGCGCTATGGGCTTGCTACTCCCTCAGGAGAGGAAATGACCCAGAAGGAGGTAGCCACCTATCTGGGAATTTCCCAGTCCTATATCTCCCGTTTGGAAAAGAAGATCATGAAACGGTTAAAAAAAGAAATGTTAAAAACAGAATAGAATAATTTTTTGCACTTTGACAAATCCTTTAAGCATAAACAGTTTGCCGGAAGGAGAAAACAAAGGTGCAGGGTAAGGTAGAGATTTGTGGGGTAAATACGGCAAGACTTCCTCTCCTTAAGCAGCAGGAGAAGGAAGCCTTGTTTGTCCGAATCAAGGAAGGAGACAGACAGGCCAGAGAAGAATATATTAAGGGAAATCTTCGTCTGGTGTTAAGTGTAATCAAACGCTTTTCTGCCTCCAATGAGAATGTGGATGATTTGTTTCAAATCGGCTGTATAGGCTTAATGAAAGCGATTGATAATTTTGACATTAATCTGAATGTGAAATTCAGTACCTATGCAGTACCCATGATCATGGGGGAAATAAGGAGATTTTTAAGAGATAACAGCAGTATTCGGGTAAGTCGTTCCATTAAGGATACGGCCTACAAAGCTATTTATACCAGAGAGAGCCTGACCAGAAAGAATATGAAAGAACCAACCATCGCAGAGGTGGCAGAAGAAATTGGCCTGCCCAAGGAGGAGGTAGTCTATGCCCTGGATGCTATTCAGAATCCAATGAGCCTCTATGAACCGGTCTATACCGATGGGGGTGATACCCTCTATGTAATGGATCAGATCAGTGACAAAAAAAACAGAGAAGAGAATTGGGTCGAACATCTCTCTTTGAGTGAGGCCATGAAGCAGTTGGGAGAAAGGGAGCATGAAATCATCAGTCTGCGTTTTTTTGAAGGAAAGACTCAGATGGAGGTGGCCAGTATGGTAGGAATCTCTCAGGCACAGGTAAGTAGACTGGAAAAAAATGCCCTGGGTGTGATGAAACGCTTTTTATCTGCATAACATAAAGAAAAAGGGAGCAGGGAAAATGCTATGCTGTACAGCGATTTTCGCAAGAAAGAGGTAATCAATCTGCGGGACTGCCGGATTATAGGAAATGTAGTCGATATGGAATTTGACGAATGCAGCGGGTGTATTAAAAAGATATTCGTGGCCGACCGTCCCTGCTTTTGTAGTTTTTTTTCCTTTTTTCCGGGAGAGACAGGGATGGAGATCTGTTTTAAGGATATTCGGCAGATTGGACCGGATATTATTCTGGTGGATGTCTGTTAATGTCAGAATATGGGAAAAATTGACAGAAAAAGGCTTTTTGGGTATAATGGTTCTATCAAAAACAATCAGGGAGGAAGCCTATGAAATGCCCGTTTTGCAGCCATGAAAACACAAGAGTTATAGATTCAAGACCGGCAGATGAGAACAACTCTATTCGCCGCAGGAGAGTATGTGATGAATGTGGGAAACGGTTTACTACCTACGAGAAGGTGGAAACGATCCCCTTGATTGTCATCAAGAAGGACAACAATCGGGAAACCTATGACCGTTCCAAAATTGAAGCTGGTGTATTGCGCGCCTGCCATAAGCGGCCGATCAGTGCTGATCAGATCAATGAACTGGTAGATGCAGTGGAAACCGCTGTTTTTAACCGGGAGGAAAAAGAAATCTCAAGCGGCATGATCGGGGAAATGGTGATGAACAAGCTTAAGGACCTGGATACCGTTGCCTATGTGCGGTTTGCTTCTGTTTATCGGGAGTTTAAGGATATCAATACCTTTATGGATGAACTGAAAAAAGTGATGAGTCAATCGTAGATACTCTGAATACCCCCCTTTTTTTCAAGTATGCAGCTTGAGAAAAAGGGGTTATTGTTGTCTTGGCAATTCATACAGGATAGGGTATAATCATAAAAACGATAAGAGAGGAAGCCGGCTGTGCATTTATTTGAATCTTTTTTTCCCAACGAAATTCAATCTTCCACCTATGAAATTCCTTTTGAAGAGTGGTATGAGAAGGGCTATCGGGGGGTGATTTTCGACATTGACAACACCCTGGTTCCCCATGGGGCAGATGCAGATGAGAGAAGCATAGCGCTGTTTAC
This sequence comes from Lachnospiraceae bacterium, assembly GCA_004558185.1. Lineage (GTDB taxonomy): Bacteria > Bacillota > Clostridia > Lachnospirales > Lachnospiraceae > SFDP01. The sequence continues at coordinate 32,795 of SFDP01000032.1, forward strand.
CAGACTTCGGGAAATCGGGTATAAAACGATGCTGCTTTCTAACAATAAGGAACCACGGGTGAAGCGCTTCAATGAACCTATCGGCTCGGGCTATATCTGTAAGGCGGGCAAACCGGGAGAAAGAAATTATCTAAAAGCGATGGAAGGAATGGGCACCACCAGAGAGAATACCCTGTTCGTAGGAGATCAGCTTTTTACCGACATCTGGGGAGCAAAACGGGTAGGACTGTACTCTATTCTGGTCAGACCCCTTGATCCCAGGGAAGAAATTCAGATCGTGATGAAACGGTATCTGGAGAGGATTGTACTCTTTTTTTATGAAAAAGAGAAGAGAAAGAAAAAAACCGGGTAATCAGCAGATTGGCAGCTTATTAAAAAAGGATTACTCAAAGCAGGACAAACATGGAGGTAAGACTTATGATAGATGGGAAAACCAGAACCTGCGGATTAATTGGAAATCCGGTGGAGCATACCATGTCACCCCTTATCCACAATATGCTTGCTGAGAAATTAGATATTCCTATGGTATATGTCCCTTTTTTGGTGGAGGAGGATTTGGCAAAGGCGATTGAAGGAGCCTGGCATCTGAATCTGTTGGGGCTGAATGTAACGGTACCCTATAAAAGTCAGGTGATGGACAGCCTGGTTGACTGCCATGAGCTGGCTGCCAAAATCGGTGCAGTGAATACACTGGTGCGCAAGGAGAAGGGCTTTAAGGGATATAATACGGATATCTCCGGTCTCTACCGGGCTATGAGCAGTGAAGGGATATCCATTCAGGGAGAGACGGTTATCGTATTGGGGGCAGGAGGTGCAGCAAGGGCAGTAGCTTTTCTTTTGGCTTCCTATGGCGCATCGCAGGTATATCTGCTTAATCGCAGTCTTTCGAAGGCGCAGGAGGTGGCCCGAGAGGTGAATCAGGCCTTTGAAAAAGAGTGTATCCAGGCTATGGCCTTAACGGACTATCAAAGACTTCCCGAAGAACCGATGCTCTGCATTCAGGCCACCAGTGTGGGGTTGGCTCCACAGGTGGATAAGGCGGTGATTGAGGAGGAGGATTTTTACCGGCGGATACATACCGGATATGATTTGATTTATCGGCCCTCCAGAACTAGATTTATGCAGTTGGTGGAGCGTTGCGGAGGCAGGGCCTATCATGGACTGAAAATGCTGCTTTATCAAGGCGTGGAGGCCTTTGAGCTTTGGAATAAAGTGAAAATAGAGGAAGCACTGGCATTGGAGATTTATGAACGGATGAAAGGTGAAATGGGCATTGAAGAATAATTTGATTTTTATAGGCTACATGGGCTGCGGCAAGACAAGCGTGGGGAAATGTCTTGCAGGGAAGCTGGGGACAGCCTTTCTGGATACGGATCAGTGGATTGAGGAGCAGCAGGGCTGTATGATCAGCACCATTTTTTCCACACAGGGAGAAGAGGCTTTTCGAAACATGGAGACAGACTGCCTGAGAACCTTCCTTGATCAGGAAATAGAAGGAGTGATTGCTGTAGGAGGAGGTCTTCCTTTACGGGAGGAGAATCGAAAGCTGCTGAATCGTCTGGGGAAGGTCATTTACCTGAGAGTTCAGCCGGAAACGGTTTATGAGAGGCTGAAAGCGGATACCACAAGACCTCTGCTGCAAACGGCTGATCCGAAAGAAACGATCAAGGAAATGCTGAAGCTGCGGGAGGCGGCCTATATGGCAGCAGCGGATGTGGTGGTTGAGGCAGATCGAAAGATTCCTGAGGAGCTTGCGGCAGAAATTATTTGTAGGGTATTAAACGGTGAGACAAAAAAGTGGGAATGAAGAAAGTGGAAGGGGGAAGGAAAACTTGAAAATTTTAGTTATTAATGGCCCCAATTTGAATTTTTTGGGAATCAGGGAAAGGGGAATCTATGGTACGACAGATTATAATGGCTTGGTTGAGATGATTCAGCAAAAGGGCAGGGAATGCGGCTGCCAGATTGAAGTATTCCAGAGTAATCATGAGGGAGCCATTATTGACCGCATTCAGGAGGCTTATTTTGATGGAACAGAAGGGATAGTGATTAATCCGGGAGCCTTTACTCATTACAGCTATGCCATTCGTGATGCACTGGCCAGTATCACAGTCTGTAAGGTGGAAATCCATATTTCGGATATCACGGCAAGAGAAGAATTCAGAAAGATATCGGTAACGAAGGAGGCCTGTGACAAACAGATTTATGGTCATGGCTTAGACGGATATCTGGAAGCAATAGATTTTTTGCTTGCCAAATAATACATAATAGGATAAAATAGTTGAGAATTGTAATGTGTCGTTTAGGAGGAAAAAAGAATGATTTCAGCAGGTGATTTCAGAAATGGTATTACTATCGAGTTGGATAATAATATCTTTCAGATTATTGAATTTCAGCACGTAAAACCGGGTAAAGGTGCGGCTTTCGTTAGAACTAAACTGAAAAATATCAAGAGTGGAGGCGTTGTAGAGAAGACCTTCCGCCCTACGGAGAAATGTCCCCAGGCTCGTATTGACAGACAGGATATGCAGTATCTGTATTCAGATGGAGACTTATATCACTTTATGGATCAGGAAACCTTCGAGCAGATTGCACTAAATGAAGAATCTGTAGGAGATGCACTTAAATTCGTTAAAGAGAATGATATTTGTAAGGTTTGTTCTCATAATGGCAGTGTGTTTGCCATTGAACCGCCTTTATTTGTGGAACTGGAGATTACCGAGACGGAGCCGGGCTTCAAGGGAGATACGGCAACAGGAGCGACCAAGCCGGCTGTAGTGGAAACGGGAGCTACCGTATATGTTCCTTTATTTGTGGAATTAGGGGACAAGATTAAGATTGACACCCGTACCGGAGAGTATTTATCCAGAGTATAGTTCATAACTGTAATTCGATAAGAGGTTTGTAAGACAACAGGGTATTCCTGTTGTCTTTTTATTTTTCAAAAAGGATTATCACACTTTAACGGGTGGAGGGTGGTGGAATGAATTGCCTTATCGTAGTTTATTCCATCAGGAATTTGTACGGAGGCGTCACAAATTCAGTGAGTGCAGAATAAAAGCTGAGACTTTTTCTGCTATTCTTCTGCCCAAGACGCTTCGGAATGGAGAAATTATGGAATTACAGAATTTTACAGAAAAAATTATGGAGGCATTACAGGAATTTTATGGCTCCGATACACGCATTGAAACGCATCAGGTTTATAAAAATAATGGACTTAAATTACAGGGAGTTTGTGTACTTACACCCCAGAAAAATATTGCACCGACTATCTATCTGAACCATTTCTTTGAGCAGTATCGGCAGGGAATGGAGTTTGGAGAGATATTGAATCAAATCATAGCCCTGTATGAAGAAAACCGGTTATCCCAGAATTTGGATGTTGATTTTTTCATGGATTACCATAAGGTAAAAAGGAGGCTGGTGCTGCGCCTGATTCATAAAGAGAAAAACAAAGAGCTGCTTGATCAGATACCTTATCGGAGTTTTCATGATTTGGCTATTGTCTGCCACTGCCTGATGATGAATGAAGCAATCGGAACCGGTTCCATTCTGATTTACAAGCATCATCTTCAGACATGGGGGATTGATCAGGAGGAGATGTTTCGCCAGGCAGCAGAGAATAGCCCCAGGCTGCAACCCTGCAGTATGCAAAAAATGGGAGATATGCTGAAGGAAATCATGGGGAGAGCCGTAGAAGAAAGGATAGAGGAAATCTGCAGGGAGTATCCGCAGGATAAGGAAGCCTTTCTTAAACGAACCATGGACAATATGGAAAAAGAAATAGACGACTGTGATATACCCATGTATGTGTTAACCAATGAGGGAAGATATTATGGGGCTGCCTGTTTGCTGTATGATGGAGTCTTGGAACAAATAGGGGAGGAATTGAAGGGAGATTTTTATATCCTGCCCAGTTCTGTGCATGAGATCATTTTAGTGGCCAGACGGGAAGGAGATAAAGATGAAGTTTTCAGTGAAATGGTACGTCAGGTAAATGCCAGTCAGGTGGATCCACAGGAGTGGCTGTCAGATCATGCTTATTTGTACAGCAGAAAGGAAAAGCGGATCATTTTATTAGAATAGAGTAAAAAACTGGAAGTGTTTACTTTCTTATTTGGGCAGTATCGCAAGCAGAGCCGGCAATATTCCTTTTTATCTGGGCAAGGCTTGCGATATTGCATCGAGATAATGGGAAAATGTGTAAAATGTGAAAATTAATGCTTACCTGAAATGTAGACTAGACAATGAGGCAAATATGTGTTATTATATCTTTCGGATTGTAATAATTTTGTAATATTTTTACTGTCCACACATTTATGCACCCGTAGTCTAATGGATAGAACGGAGGCCTCCGACGCCTTTAATGCAGGTTCGATTCCTGCCGGGTGCATTTGTTTTTTGAAAGGAGTTTTTATGGAAAACCAAAACCGGAAGGATAAGGTTGGCGGTGGAGTAAAATATCTTAAGGTTCACCTAATCAATCTGTTTCTGATGTGTAAGGAAAATAGAAAGACGACCATTCTGACCGCTGTTTTTTTGGCAGTAGTGATCGTGGCCCTAGCGCTGAGTATTATGGCAGAAAAAAAGTCAACTACGACTGCGGTAATTGTACCGGAGGATAGTAGTATCGATGCTGAAACAGAAGTGGTTGCTGTACCGGAAGAAGCATTGGAAAAGGATGCCTATCCCGAAGTAAATAACCTGATCAAGCAGTATTATCAGGCACTGGTGGAAGGAGATATGGAGACCATTCGAAGCATTAAAAGCAGTGTTGATGACAAGGAAGAAATCACCATTGTTGAGAAAAGTGCATATATTGAGGCTTATCCAATGATCACGGTTTATACCAAGAAGGGACCCGTGGAGGGCTCTTTTGTGGCTTATGTGCATTATGAGGTGAAATTCCTTGATCATGATATTACCGTACCGGGAGTAAATCCACTGTATATCTGTCAGAGAGAGGATGGAAGCTATTTCATTAATGAAGATGTGGATGCAGAAACGGTAGAGTATATTAAGACGGTTACGGCTCATAATGATGTAATTGATTTATATAATACGGTGCAGGTACAGTACAATGAGGTATTGACTCAGAATGAAGAATTAAGTGCTTTTCTTACTCAGCTACCGGAACGGTTAAAGGAGTCGGTAAGCCTTGCGCTTGCAAAGAAGGAGGCGGAGAACGCTCCTGAGGAGCCAGAAGAGGTTGCGGCTGCTGCAGAGGAGATTACAGTAGTCACTAAGGTAAAGGCTACGGATGTGGTGAACGTCAGGAGTTCGGACAGTGTGGAAGCCGATCGAATCGGAAAAACTACTCAGGGACAGATATTGGATTTACTCGAAGAAAGAGTTAATGGCTGGTCTAAGGTAGAATTTGAAGGAAAAGAGGGATTTATTAAGAGTGAGTTCTTAGAACCGGAGGAAACCATGGTAGTATCCGCAGAGGAAGTTCAGGCTGCTCAGGAAGAAACCTCAGATTCGACTTCTGAAAATGGGGAGACCACGAAGGGAACTCTAACGGATACGGTCAATGTAAGAAGAACAGCAGGCACTGACGGAGATAAGCTGGGACAGTTGGCGGAAGGAAGCACTGTGGAAATTCTTGAAAAGCTGTCCAGCGGCTGGACTAAGATTAAGTATAACGATGGTGAGGCCTATGTAAAATCTGACTTTGTCGAGTAAATCGAAGAAGGCAGATTTCGTACAAAAATCGAATAAGAATGAATAAATCCCGGGTGCAGATGGGAAACTATCTGTAGTCGGGATTTGTGTTTAATATTTTACCGTCTGCGATGCAGAATAAGGAAAATAGTGGTAATGAATTAAAGCTATGTCAGGTGACTGAATGAGGCAATGTGGTGGCAGCATTGATTGAGGCCAACAGCTTGATAGAAACACAGGCAGCAAATCAGACGAAATATGAATGTGTCAGGATACCAGGCGCAGAGTATTTTGAAATGGAGGAGAAGTTTGAATAAGGATGATATTACAATTTTGAAAAGTATACAGAAGAATACGGAGATGGCTATGAAGGCTATTGACACGATTGAACCTAAGGTACAGGATAGGGATTTGGAAGCTTTACTGGCAAAAACCAGTCAGCAATATGCCGATTTACATCAGAAGTCAGTCACCAGTCTGCTAGAAGCAAGGGTGGAGCCAAAGGGAGTCGGCGGGTTGGAGCAGTTCATGCTGGTAGGCAGTATTAATGGAAATACTCTGCTGAATACTTCCACCAGTCATATCGCAGAATTGATGATTAAAGGAAGTAACATGGGGATCACCAGTCTGAATAAAACACTAAATCATAATCCCCATGGTGAACAGGCTTCCATGTCCTTGGCCAGAGAACTTATTCAGATGGAACAGAAAAATCTGGAAGAGTATAAAAAATATTTGTAACTATTCAGAGCCATGTAAATTTTCAATGAAATGAACCTTCTGTTAGCATGAATCGACATATCATTGAAAATTTATATGGCAAAGTAGTCATATGAGCAAAAGGAAAGCTGTGTAACAGTGATTTTGCAAATGGGGTTTTGAATAGACAATATATGTAAAGGAAAGTCTCAGAGAGTGCTGGAAATACAAAAATACCTGTATACAAAAAATTTTCCAATTTAATGCAGAAAAGTGTTGCGAAGAAGAGGAAAGTATTATAAAATAGACAGGACAAAGGCGTCGGGCATGGTAGGGAGGAGACTACCATGCCCATTTTTAGGTAAAATCACAGGATTTCACCTGGAAAGAGCAAATAAACGTTCAAAATAAGGAGGATATGAAGGATGTCTTACGTTGATGAGGTAATTGAGTTAGTAGTAGCAAAGAATCCGGCACAGCCAGAATTCCATCAGGCAGTAAAAGAGGTTCTGGAATCTCTTCGGGTTGTAGTGGAAGCAAATGAAGAGGAATACAGAAAAGATGCTTTACTGGAGAGAATGGTTAATCCGGAGAGACAGATCATGTTCCGTGTTCCCTGGGTAGATGACAAGGGACAGGTACAGGTAAATACCGGATATCGTGTTCAGTTTAACAGCGCAATCGGGCCTTACAAGGGGGGACTTCGTCTTCATCCATCAGTGAATATTGGTATTATCAAATTCCTGGGCTTTGAGCAGATCTTTAAAAACTCCCTTACCGGCCTTCCCATTGGCGGTGGTAAAGGTGGCTCTGACTTTGATCCTAAAGGAAAATCAGACAGAGAGGTTATGGCATTCTGCCAGAGCTTTATGACGGAGCTGATGAAATATATCGGTGCAGATACTGACGTTCCGGCAGGGGATATCGGTACCGGTGCAAGGGAAATCGGCTTTATGTATGGTCAGTACAAAAGACTGACCGGTCTCTATGAGGGTGTACTTACCGGTAAGGGGCTTACCTATGGTGGTTCTTTGGCAAGAACCGAGGCTACCGGTTATGGTCTGCTGTACATTACCGAAGAAATGTTAAAATGCAACGGTTCTGATATTAAGGGTAAGACCATTGCTGTGTCCGGTTCAGGAAATGTGGCAATTTATGCAATCCAGAAGGCGCAGCAGTTAGGCGGTAAGCCGGTAACCTGCTCTGATTCTACCGGTTGGATTTATGATCCGGAAGGAATCGATGTTGCCCTTTTAAAAGAAGTAAAAGAAGTAAAACGTGCAAGACTTACTGAGTATGCTGCTGCAAGACCCAGTGCACAGTATCATGAGGGCAAAGGGGTATGGAGCGTTAAGGTAGATATTGCGCTTCCCTGTGCGACTCAGAATGAGCTTGATCTGGAAGATGCAAAGCAGCTTGTGGCAAACGGCTGTATTGCAGTGGCAGAGGGTGCTAATATGCCTACCACCATGGAGGCTACCGAATACCTGCAGGAAAAGGGTGTGTGGTTTATTCCCGGTAAGGCAGCTAATGCCGGCGGTGTAGCAACCTCCGCATTGGAAATGAGCCAGAACTCCGAAAGACTGAGCTGGACCTTTGAAGAAGTAGATGGAAAATTACAGAATATCATGAAGAATATTTTCCACAGCCTTGACGATGCAGCTAAGAAATACGGTATGGAAGGCAACTATGTGGCCGGAGCCAATATCGCAGGCTTCTTGAAGGTTGCTGAGGCGATGAAGGCTCAGGGGATTGTGTAGCAGGAACGAAAACAAGTGCGAATGAAATGAGCATCTGTTTTCAACCGAGTGTATATGAAATATACGCATAGGCCTTGAAGAGGAGGCTCTGCGAAGCAGAGGGTGTATATGAATGAAAGAACTGAATTCTAAGATATAAGATGATATGGAGAAGTCCTGGAAATACTGAATTTCTGGGGCTTTTCTTTGTGTATTGATAGACATACGAATTGTCAGATATTCATAAATAGAAGATAATTTACATTATTTTGGGTCGTTATATACACGTGGTACGCAAGTGATATACGCTAATTCTTTGCTGGTTTTGAATGCTTTTATCCAGGGCAGAGAGAGGTAGTATCGCTCTGCTTTATATGAAACTGCTTAAAGGTAATTAACAGAGGGGATTATTTACTGCCAGAAGATTTTGCTTTCTTTAGATGAAGAAATAGCATTAGATGCGGGGGAGAATTGAGTATTATGGTATGTATCAGAAGGCAACTGTAATGGAAAACCTTGATGAATTCACCAGAGAAGTTGTAAAGCGTCTGGAGTTTCAGAATATCTGTCTGTCAGAAAATATCGTTGCTGATCGGGCTAGATTTGCAGAAATCTACCAATCTATTTAAGAGCGGAAAAGAACGTAGGAAGTGCATTGTCAAACTTATGGAAAATGGTGCAGCCTCGCTTGGTTGAACTGGCACAGAAAGGGCAAAAGGCAATAGAGCCAGAAAAGGATAAAACTAACTTAGTAAGCACTGCAGCCTGTGTTCACTCACAGGCGATAAAATGAACAATTTCCTTACAGAAGAAATGCTCAAATTTACCATTTAGGGAGAATTTCCTAACCTTTAAAATCATGTGAAAGGATGGAGTGGTGTGACAAAGGATAGAGCCAATAGAAGGAGGAAAATGAACTGAAAATTTATTTGAGCGATAAAAAAAATATATCCTGGATAGGAAGGTGGAGCTATCAAAGAGAACGAGTGCTTCGGATTATATCAGGACATTGATGCCTTTTGGATTTGTTTATGATATGGATTACTCTTATCTAAGAGAATATAGTGAAATGCTTGGAAAGATCAGTGGGAACCTGAATCAGCTTACAAAGAGAATTAATAGCACCGAGAATATTTATGAAGAGGATATGGCGGAAGTGAAAGCGATTATGAATGAGGTGCGGAAGAGACAGAAGGCGGTGTTGAAGAAGCAGCCGTTGATACATAAGGGGTAAGCAGAGTTTTGGTGCAGGATAGTGTGGTATGGAAAGCATCGGTTAAAGCGTAGCAAACGGTTTTAAACAGTTCTAATGGAATTGGGTGTATGCGTGTGATAAAATGGTGTTGCTGAATGAAACGGTATTTATCAAATATCACCTCTCCCAACCTATGGTTGAGTTTGATAATTCCACTTATAGTTTGTGTACAAAAGCTGATGAAAATTGTAAGGTGTAGCGTGAAAGGAGGCGCATTGTAATGAATCAAATTGATACAGGAAAGTTTATTGCTAGTTGCAGAAAAGAAAAAGGTCTGACACAAGCGCAATTAGCAGAAGAGTTAGGCATCACTGACAGAGCTGTCTCCAAATGGGAGACAGGGGGTTCACTTAGATAAAGATACCACATCAATAATCCCACGCTGACTTTTGCTCAACCGATACAGCCAGAGGGCTGGATAACAAGAAAAGGCGGTATG
>SFDP01000033.1 GCA_004558185.1 Lachnospiraceae bacterium
CAAACAATTCATTGGCAATCAGATTGGACATACATTCCAGAAGTACATACGTCGGTTCATCCATACTTTTCATGCAATGATCTGCAAATCCACGAAGATCCGTATAACATTCTTCCGTCTCAAACGCCTTTTTCGCACGCATCATGCGATGGCGTTCAATCTTCTGTCTGGTCTCTTCTCCATACGGAATCATCGTTGCAATATAAATCTTTTTCCCGCCGCCCGCATTTTCACAAAGCTCACAGATGACTTTTTCCGCATATTCCGACTTTCCTTTGCTTTATTTTGCAAATCAATTGCAGCCGCAATGCCTACTTCCTGTATAGATTTCCCTGAAAATTCATTTCGATAATCAAAATGATTATCCATATATTTGAGATATTCAGGCTTCTTACTCTCCGTTTTATATGCTGAACTTTCAAAGATTCCCGGTGTTCCCTCATTCTGGATATTTCCTAACACTCCTGCCACAAATGCGGGCTCATATTTATCATTAAGAAGTCTTTCCGCCGCTTTTAACATCGCAGTTTTCTTATCTGCTGAAATTCCCAAGGATGTATCATTTTTTAAATTATCTAACATTTTCTGAATTGAGACAGTGCTTTCCGTAGGATTAGTGGTGCTTGATCCAATATTTTTTAATGCATTGTTAATTGTATTCAATTGTTTTTTGTTACAGATGAACTGACTGTCTCACTAGAACCATTCTCAGTGTATACAGTCCCAGCAAAGGATAATGTGTACTTATGCCCTGCCTTAACTGTAGTTGTCTTCGATGTTGAATACACATATCCCGAGTGTTCAACAGACCAACTGGCCACATTCGTTCCCTCAGTCTCATCAAATAAGAAAATGGTCCCTGAAATTTTTGACACAGAACTGCTTCCCCTAATGCTGACTACACAGTTTGCCTTATTGTCTGTATAATTCAGATATACATTAGCAGTACAATTTTCAACATAAAAAGGCCTTATTATTGTTTCCCGTGCTTCTACTGGCAAATTACCAAAATTTGCCAGTGCAAATAAACATAGTGCAATACAAAAAAACTTTTTTACCATTCTCATTAGGTATTCCTCCTTCCATATTGATACATTTAACATATCTATATAGAAAACGGATTTCGTTTCTTTTTCTCTACAAGATTCTCATCATTTTCCAATATTTTTTATTATTCTTAAAAATTCTTCTTTTGATTCCCCTCCAACCAGTGTAAACACTGTTGTCTCATCCTCGGACAACCAGGTAACAATACTCTCTTCCTGTGAAACTGCTTCAAAAAAATAAATCGTCAGCCCATTTTCTTGAATGATATTAAGCTCGACTCCTTCATTATCAACATTAATTCCACCATCACTTATCCCATACTCCAACGTTAAGGGGCTCTTATCTTCGTGCTCATACACAATCATTCCGGCAGTCCCATCATAATATTCATTCATTACTTCAGCATATCCCTCCGGTACATAGTTAAGTGTATATTGAGGAATCCTCATTTCTTTTGCATCTTCTACAAATTTGAAGGATACATATGTATCAAACCACTCTATGATACTCTTAGCTGCATTCACCACTGTTTTCGAATTTAAAATAGTAAATACCAGAAGAATAGCTGCAGCAGTCATACTGATTACCTTTAGAAATTGACTCTTTCTTTCTCTTTTATTTACTTTTTCAATCATTTTTTTCATTTTCAGATGAAAGCTGTCAGATAATGCATATCTTGACTTCAGTTCTTCATTAGATGGAATCCCGGCTAATTCCAATTGATGAATTCTTTCCATCCATTCCTTTATCTGCATATCATTCAATAATTCCTTCATTTTCCAGCAACTCCCTTAGTTTAATCTTTCCCCGGTACAGGCGCATTTCTACCGTTTTTGTTGTAACTCCTAAAGTTTGTGCAATCTCCCTATTATTAAATTCATAGTAATATTTTAATTCCAGGGTTATCTTTAATATTTCCGGTAATTTTTCCAGTATACTCCGAATCTGCTTTTGTTCCTCTGTCTGCTCCAGATAGACTTGTGGCTGCCGTTCCCTTTGTTCATCAACTAAAACCAGATTTTCAACCTCTTCTCTGCTTAAATGGCTGACCCTTCTGACTATGTCGATGGCTTTATTTTTTGTAATATGAACGCACAATGCAGTCATTTCTTTTTGGGGCAGTTTACGATATTTTTCAAAGTGCTCTGCCAGCTTTAAAAAAGCATCATGCACTGCATTTTCTGCATCCATCTGATGATTAAGTATATGAAATGCCACATGATACATTTTTAAATGATTCTCTTCGTATATTTGCTGAAAGCTCTGTTTATCTTCCTCATTTTCCAATATCGATAAGTATATTAACATCTCTTTCCTCCACGAGATATTTATCTGTGATTTGCTGACATTCGTATGTAGATTATTCCTATATAAGATGTTTTCTTATCAATCTCGAATTTGCTTTTTATTTTTTATAGTCTATTCAGAACCCCATTCGCAAAGCCACTGCTACACAGCTTTCCTTTTGCTCATGTGGTTACTTTGCCATATATATTTACAATTCTGTTTGAATGCAAGCATTCACAGAATGTAAGTTTGCATGGCTCTGAATAGTTACCTTTTATATTAATAACGTTTAATTACAAACTTTCTCTACCAATTATGAACTAATTGTATTAGATACTTTCTATCGAGATTGCTAGTACAGCAGTAATGAAACTTCCGGAAATCCCTTCCGTTTTCTTTCTAATGCAATAAATTTGCCGATAGCTATTTGATTCATATCTGCCTCCTTCCTTACGTTCATTATCCTCTTTCCCTAATTGTTTTTACACCCACTAAACGTAGAATATGGTGAATTAATGCAGATTCTACGTCCCATAGAGAATAAACCTCTAACCCAGAGCACATCTTTATCCGAGTTAGAGGTTTATCTTTTCCTGTATTAATTTCTGCATTGGTCAGCGGTGCGGCTCTTAACCAATGGCTACCTCACTCTTCCACTGCAAAGCGTTCGTACTCCCGTTTGGGCGAGCCGCAGACCGGACAACGGTCATGAAAGTCCTTGTCTGTCATCAGGAAGCCGCAGATGGGACAGACATAAATAGCCTCCCTGGAAAACTCCTCCAGATTCTCTACCTCTTTCAGCAGCTTTGCGTGTACCTTCTCTGCCATGGAGGCTGCACGATAAGCCTGCGCTGCCAAAGGCTTATCAGTTTCATCAGCATATTTTTCCAGCATATTGTATAGCCGCTGATATTCAAACTGTTCCGTTTCAATAAAGCTCTTAGCCGATTCCTGAAAAGCCGGAGGTCTTTCAATTACTGAATAAAAGTTTCTTGCATGGTAATATTCAGAAGCTGCCAAAGCCCTGAACAGAGTGGAGATCTGATCCAGTCCTCTCCTTTTCGCCCGATCTGCATACATCAGATATTTTAAATGAGCCATCAGCTCTCCCTGTACCGTTTCCAGAATTTTTTCCTTTAAAATCGGATCCTTTGCCTCCTTACGGTAGCATTTTTCAGAAAGCAGGTCAAAACGATAACCGATTTCTCCCTCCTCCGAAAACAGATGAATCATATGATGCTCAATATCACTGGCCTTAATTTCCTCGGAAACATCCTCAATCATTGCTCCGCCTCCACCGGTGCAAAGCAGGGGAATATCATCTACCTTATCTACAAAACAGGAGTGTACATGGCCGCAGACGATATACTTCACCTTCTCCTTATGGTCATGGTACGCCTGCTTAAGGCGCTCAAATTCTTCTTCAGAAACACAATTTAGTATGAAATGATTGGGAACGGGTATATGGAAAATTACTACAGCCTGCTTTACTTCCTCCATCTCCAATACCCGGCTGAGAAGCTGCAGCCCTTCCTCCTCAAAGGTTCTCAGTGCATTATCCAGCACAATGACTGCATAATCCTCCAATAAAAGGGCATAATTCTGCAGGCCGAAAAAGTCCTTATAGGTTCCTGTATCGTGATTTCCCCGAAGCACATAGACATCATTTTCTGCCACTGTTTCCGTTAGAGAACAAATGGTGTTATAATAGGTATTGGTTCCTTCCGGCACAAGATCTCCCACCACCATAGTGATATCATCCTTGGCGCTTTTTTCCAAAACACCAGCATATACCTTCATATTATAGGTTCCCAGCCCGTCGCAGCCCGGATCCCCGATAATGCCTATAGAACGAACCCCGGGCAGCCTTGTAATCAGCTGACTGATTTTCTGTATTTTCGTTTTTTCCATAATTTCCTCCATTTCAGTAAACACAAGCCTTCTGCTCTGGCATGGTCAACTAAAGCAGTTTAGCTCTGAGGCTATTTTGTGCCTATATTCTAGCATCAGAGCCATTAGGCGTCAATCGACCCTCGGTGACGATGTCACATACTGAGTACATCCACAGATTTCTCCGTATATCTCCAGCAACCTGTTGAAATTTCTCTTCCCATCATGAGTTTCTCTTCCCCGGACAGCTGCCGCCTCAGACAGGCGTGCACATAGATCCCTATCCTTCCAAAGGCGGGTAACAGCCTGTGCCAGAGCCTCTTCATCCCCTTTGGGAAAGAGCAGCCCCTCTTTCTCATTGGTCAGCATACTGGGAATCCCTCCCGTATCGGAGGCCACCACAGGCACTCCCAGACACATGGCCTCTCCCAGCGAATTGGGGGAGTTTTCCAGAGACGAGGCGCAGACATAGGTATGGCATTTTAGGTATTCTGCCTTCATTTCTTCTGCCGACAGCTTCCCCAGAAAAATAATTTTCTCTTCCATGCCCACTTTCTTTATTAATTCCTTCAAATATTTTCCATAGCCGGAAATTTTAATCCTTTCCCTTAATCCTTCCCCTCTAATCAGACTGTTTCCCGCTACTGCCACCGTAACGTCTGGAAATTCCTTTTTTATCTGCGGCAAGCTGTTCAGTAGGTAGTGGAAGCCCTTTAACGGATAATCTGCCTGACTGAAAAAAATCCGATGAGGAGTACAGTTGTTTACCTCCCATCTGCCATTTGAAAATTCCTTCCTTAAGGTTTCATTCATGGAAAAATAGCGCGCCCTTGGATTTATCTCATAAGCCGCTCTCTGATCAAAGGCAGTTCTTCCTGTCACATTTCGGCAAAGCCCCATGGCCTCTTTTTCCTGTTCTCCTCGTAGGGCAAATTTTTCCTGCTGCCTCACCATACCATCTCGCTTTAATAGATCTCTAAAAGAATTTCTCCTATAAACCTCCCTGGGTAAATCCGCCAGATATTCCTTCGCACACTCACTGATAATCCCCTGCAGGCCGATCAAAATCCGTTCAGGCCGATTAAATGCCTTTGCGGCCGCCAGGCAGTGTCCGTATTCTGTTCCAAAAAGATGCAGTAGATCTCCCTGAAAATCAGAAAAAATCTGTTGAAAGCGTTTACTCATTCTAAGCTCTTCATGAGCTTTATGGTGGATACTGTCCTCAGCAAATCCATAGCATAAAATATTCTTTTCTCCAAGTCTGATTTCCCGGCGTTTTTCCTCTTCCCTTGTCCTTACCGGATAGCAGATACCCAGACTGATTTCCTCTGCTGCCTTTTCCTTTACCACCTGCTCCAGAAGCCCTGAAATCCAGCCTTCCTTGACACTGCATTCCTCGCCCAGCTTCTCCCCTATGGCCGGCGGCATCAGATTTAATACCCACAAAACCCTCATTTTTCCTCTCATTCTGCTGCTTTAGCAGCATTTTAATCACAGGAACTTTGTGCAACAGCACCAATCCCGGGTTGAAAGAATCTAATTCTTTCAGCCTTCCACCTCAGGTAAAAAATTTAGTCCTTCACCTTTTTTGCAAATAATCTGTATATTCCCATCTTTACTTTATTATACATTCCGGAAAAAGTAGGACTTTCCGCCAGTCTTCCTCTTAAGGGCGCCAAAGTAAGCCACATGATCAGCCTGTATCTGCATACCTTTTTTGCTCCAAGATAGCGGAGTGTAATTTCCCGATGTTCTTTCGCAGAACGTCTGCGGTTCTCTGCCGTTTCCGAAAAGCCGCCTCCCTCATAGGAAGCAATCAGCAACGGGAGGAATACTGCCTTCTGTTTTTTTTCATATATGCAGTAAAGAAAATGCTCATAGTCTGCCCGCACCCAATACTCCGTCTTATATCCCCTTTCCTTAAACAGCTCCCCTGCATAAAAGCAGACCTGATGGCAGGGAACGTTTCGATAACAGGTAAAATCGTTGATTTCGGGGGCTGAATGCACTTCCGCCTTTTGAAGACGGTTATATTGATTCCCATAATAGATCCCTGCCTTTTTTCCGATATTTTCTGCTGCCCGTATATAATCTGCCACCTGCTCAAGTACATTTTCGTTATACAGGTAATCTCCACAGTTTAAAAATTGGATATAGCGCCCTGCTGCCAGCCTAACTGCCTGATTCATAGCATCATAAATTCCCTTATCCGCCTCTCTTACCACACGAATCTGCGGATACCGTGCCAGAAATCCGTTGTTCTCCAATTCCTCCAGGCTTCTGTCCCTACTGCCACCATCTTTGAGAATGACCTCGTAATCGGCAAAGGTCTGACCTACTATACTTTCCAGAGTTTTCTTTAATTTTTCTCCCGGATTCAGAGCCACCACAATAATACTAAAAAATTTCTCCTGCATTCAAAAAGTCCTTTTCATAAAATAACCAGGATTTATAGGGCAAGACCCTTACCCCTTCCTGATCCGCTGTCCATAAAAAAATCAGAAAATAGAGTATACAGCAAACCATAACCAGAGCCGTCAGCCTCCGTCTTTTGCTTCTATCCTCTATGCCCAAAAGTAGAGAGGGAATAAAGAGCAGATGAGAGGTAATCAGATAATAGCCCAATCTTCCTACCAGAGGAAGAAAAGAAGCAAAGCTGTAAAGCCCTATTCCTAAAAGATTGAGTTGGAAATAAAAACGATTTTCCCTGCTCTGCGTTATCTTCTCTTTGCCGCATAGAAGAGCCAACACCAGAACGGCAGCACACCGGCCAATGGTTATCAGGTTTCCTGACAGGCCAACCTCCGTCTCCAAATAGATGGTATCACGATAAGAAGGATAAAACATCAGTGCCAGCTCAACCACCTGCTGCTGAAAAATCAGCGCCAGTCCTCCCAGGACAGTCATTACCGCTATATACCATTTTTTCCAGGGCAGATTTGCCACCAGATACAGGGGAATGACCACCAGCACAGATTTGTGGAGTAAGGCCGCCAGGGCAATCAGCAGGATAAATTTACCATATTCCTTTCGCAGCACATAGCGAAAGGAATACAGCGCCATGGCCAGTACAAGATAATAACGAACCGTATTAAAGGTTCTGAAATAAATACCCAAAGTCATGAATAAAAAAAAAGCCAGAAAAAAACTCCTGCTTTGCTCCATCATCACCTTAAAAAAAAGCCAGATGGTAATAAAAGCGAAAAAACTAAACACCAGAAGATAATTCTCCCCGCCGGAGAGAATGCACAGCCCTTTTACCAAGGCGTTAAATAGGGGCTCCGTAACCACATATCCGCCTACATAAATTTCGTGGATCACATCCACATAGGTTCCATAATCATTTCCTACCTCCAGCCTGAAGGCAGAAAGAAGAAAAAGAACGATAAAAAGAGCTCCCAGACACAAAGCGCTTACCGCCTGTCTTCGGGTAATTCTTCCTGTCCGTTCTGAATTGCCGCTGCCTGCCCGCTCATTTTTACTCAATACCTGAGAGGCCAATATAAGGCTTATTGCCGTTATGAAAAGATATAAAATCATGTCTCTTTCCCTACTATCCTTCTGCTTCCTTCATCCCTTTACACATCAAGCGATAGGCTTTGCTAAAAGGAATTTCTCCACATATCATTTTCCCATGAACAATAAGAAAGCGCAGAGCCATCACGTGTCGTAACGGGCCGTACAGGAAGGAATATAATACTCCCCGGTCAAAAAAGAATCTTTCCGTATAGCCTTCAAACCAGGTAGAGGGTCTGGGCTCCTCCTTCCCCAGATTGATGGGAAGGGCGTAGACCTTTAATCCTTTTTTCAGACAATCCAGCAAGAACAGGCTGTCCTCTCCATTGCTGTAGGGTGCCCCTCCTCCAAAAAGAAGAGAAAACGTAACCCCCGCTTTATGCAGGCGCTCACGTCTGGCTGCAAAGCTATAGGTGGGATAACGGCCACTGTTATAGAATCTCACCCTGTGCTCCTTTGAGGTATGGTAGGTGGCCCGGCTGGCTTCTACCTCCATATTGAACAGCAGGATATCAGCCTGAGGTCTTTTCTGAAAAGCCTCCAGAACTTTTTCGGCATAGCCCTCCTCGTAGACAATATCCTCATCGGAAAACAACAGAATATCCGCCTTTGCCCGGAGCAGGGCATTGTTCCGTGACAGACCTACTCCCCGTTCAGCAAAGCTGTAGCCCTTAATAAGAAAGCCTCTGTGCAGGTACTCCCTGTATTCATTCTTTTCACACTGATTGATGATGATGGCATCCGACTGCAGATTCATCTTTTCTGCCAGTGCTTCTACCCTTTTATCAACCGCAGAAACCAGTGTTTCCAACGTTTTTGCCTCTTTCACCCTGTGCCCCCTTCCAAAGCCTTCTGCTGCCTGTACGCTACTCCTTTTTCTCTCGAACCTGAGATTTCCCATAATAGGCCTTCACAAAGCTGTCCTTAGCTTCAATAATCACCAGCCCTTTTACCTCACACTGCTGCAGCTTCATCAGCTCCAGAAGCCGCTGAGTCCTGGCCCGGTTCTTCCTGCCCCAGGGAATAGCCACAAGAAGCGCCTCTGCTTTTCTCAGTCTTTCATAGTCTTCTCTTCCCGGAATCTCTTCCGCATTCCACAGCTCTACTTTTCTGTCCCCAAAAGCATAGTCTGTATTATCCTTATACATTTGCTCCTGAGCTGCTTCTTTTTTCCTGGTCAGCAGGCCAAATACCGGGAGCTTAAACTGGTACAGGACATCCTTTTCCACATAAATGCCGTCTTCCAGCACCAGATAAAGCAATAAAAAAAACAGTGCAGCCAGTCCACCCAAAAGTCCACCCAGAAAAGCTGCATTCGGAGCCTTTGTATTTTTTTCCAAGGGCAATGCTTCTCCTCTGCTCCAGACCTCAATATGATCCAACATATCTCTGCTTTCTCCAAAATGCACCATGGACTGGTGGTAGGCCTCGGAAATCTGCTCTGTCAACGCTTTGTCATCGGTAGTTACATGAACCGTCAAAACCCGATAATCACCCAGCATCTCCCCACTGACTGCCTGCTGTACCATAGTCTTCGTCACGGTTTGAGGAAGCAGGGTCAGGGCATAATCCACAATAGGGTCATTCCTTAATATCCCATCCCAGGTATAGGCATTATAATAGTCATTTCCATTCTCAAATTCATCGAAATTAAAGCTGATGTAATAATCCGAGGAAGCCCGGTATTCAGGCATTCCATTGGTCACCTGAGTATAGAGAAGATAGATCGCTGCCCCTGCCGCAGCACCCAAAACAATTCCTGCAAAAATCAGCCACAGCTTCCCTCCCAAAATCAGAAGCAAACGTCTTAAGTCCAGCCCCTGATTCAAATATTCTTCTTTTTCCACGGCTACTCCTTTCTGGCGGTAGTCTGATTCTCTCCGATACCTTCCGTACTTTCCGGCTTAAACAATATCTTCAGGGTCAAAAGCATCAGCTTAATGTCCAGCCACAGACTGTAGGTTTCGATATACGACAAATCCAGCTTCAGCTTGTCATAGGGGGTAGTGTTGTATTTTCCATAAACCTGCGCATACCCAGCCAATCCTGCTTTTACCTTCATGCGAAGAGCAAATTCCGGCATATCCTCCATGTACTGCGCAATAATTTCCGGCCTCTCCGGTCTGGGGCCAATGAAGGACATATCTCCCTTGAGAATGTTGATAAGCTGGGGCAGCTCGTCAATTCTTACCGCACGGATAAACTTCCCGATCGGTGTGATTCGGGAATCATTTTTCGAAGCCAGACGGGCAACCCCGTCCTTTTCCGCATCCACTCTCATGCTCCTGAATTTTAAAATACCAAACTCCCTGCCTCCCTGTGTACATCGAATCTGCCGATATAATATGGGTCCCCCATCATAAAGCTTAATGGCAACAGCGGTAATGAGCCAGACTGGCGAAGAAAGAAGCAGCAGAAGAAAGGAGCAGATGAGATCAATTCCCCGCTTGGCAATCCGCTGTTCTATACGCAGAGAATACTCTCGGGTCAGCATAATGGGGGTGTCAAAAAGATGAAGCTGATCTGAGCCTTTTATCAATACATCCGGAATTTTAGGCATCATATAAACTCTGATGGAACGACTATAACAGAATTTCAGCAGCTCATTCCTGTCTGCGGTAGGAATATCCCATAGAACTACCGCTTTGTTAGTCTCCAGAATGGCCTTTTCCATTTCCTCTATTCCCCGGTCAACAGGCAGACATTGGGTGATTCTGTACTTGTCAGGGCGACTGGCAAATTTTTGCAGAATATCCTCAATGGGCCGTTTCCCATGAATCAGCAGCAAATCTCTGGGCGGAAAAACCCTCCGGTAAACCCTGTTGCATCCTGCGGTCCAAAGGCCGGCAAAGGCAATCTGTGCTGCGGTCATCCAGATCAGACCATTTGCCTGCACCAGTTTAACCTCAATAATCGAAAACTGGAGATAGGTGATCACATTTACACACAGCAGAGAAAAAACCTGGGAAAAAAATACATCCATAGGCTTCAGATAACCGATTCGCAATCCTCCATAGGTAGAAGCAAAGAAAAACAGGAGAATAAAGTAAATAAAAACCATCAGCAAGTGGCCCCAGAAATACAGCTTAATGTTCCAGATAATTCTCCGGTGATAGATGAACAGCCAGGTGTAGGCATACATTCCCGTCAGGATCAAAATACCAAGAAAAGATAACAGCAGGATAAGCAAGCGCTTGCCCGATTCATTCGTTCTCATTAATTTCTCCATTTCTCAAGATTAAATCCGTCGCAGGGAAGCTCTTATAGCCCAACCCATAAAGCAGCTTAAGCTGACTGTAAGAGAAAGCTTTTCTACCCTGCGATATAAAAACCAGATACGTTTAATAGCCACCAGCTTGTTCGAGGAAAGAGACCTGGCCGGCCGCCGGTAGATCACCAGAACCTGATTGAGTCCGTAGGCCACATGGCCCTCCTTTAAAATCTGCCACCAGGTAGCCGAATCTTCGCTGGGAACCGAAGGCATTTCCATAAGCCTCTCGGGAATCATTTCCCGATCCAAAAGTACAGTGGAGGTGAAAATTACGGTTCTGGACAGAGCCTGCCTATAGGTCAGCTTATCGGGCACCTGCACTATCTTTCCCGTTCCTTTTGCTTCTTCATCTCCAAATTCATAGGAAGTAAATACAAATCCGACCTCCTTTTCTTTCATGAAGGCCAGTTCTCTTTCCAGCTTCTGCGGCTTCCATACATCGTCTGCATCCAGAAAGGCAATATAGCGCCCTCTGGCTTCCTTCAGCCCACGATTTCTGGCCCGGGCAGCTCCCTGATTCTCTTCCTGTCTGAGCAAACGAATGCGATTATCAGGGTGCCTGTCCAGAAGCTCCTCAATGACCTGGCAGCTTTTATCCCCGGAGCAGTCATCTATCAGCAGAAGCTCCCAATCCTTACAGGTTTGCTCCTGTACCATTTTAATCGTCTCAGGCAGATATTCTGCCGCATTATAAACAGGAGTAATGATGCTAACCATTCTACCACTCTTCCTTTACCAGATAAATCGGTCTTCGTTTTACCTCCATGTAGGTTCTGGAAAGGTATTGTCCCACTATTCCAAGACAAAATAGCTGAACCCCGCTTACCAGAAAAATAATGCAGACCATGGAGGGCCATCCGCCTACCGGATCTCCCCAGATCAACGTCTTTATAATAATAAATATAATGGCGCCGAAGGCACACAGACACATCAATACCCCCATAATAGAGGCGAAGGCCAGTGGTGCAGTGGAAAATGCCGTAATTCCTTCTATGGAATACAAAAACAGCTTCCAAAAATTCCATTTGGTTTCCCCATGGGCGCGCTCCACATTCTCATACTCCACCCATTTGGTTTCAAAGCCTACCCAGCCGAAAATTCCTTTGGTAAACCGATTATATTCACTCATGGAAAGAATGGAATCCACCACCTGTCTGGTCATCAGGCGATAATCTCTTGCGCCATCTACCATATCCGTTTTGGATATCCTGTTCATCAGACGATAGAACAGCCTGGCAAAAAAGGAACGAATAGGTGGTTCGCCTTTCCTGTCAACCCTTCTGGTCGCTACGGAATCATAGCCCTGCTCCAGATAGGAAAACATCTCAGGAAGCAGAGAGGGAGGATCCTGCAGATCGGCATCCATCATCACTACATAATCTCCTTTTGCTTTCTGAAAGCCTGCATAAATTGCCGCTTCCTTCCCAAAGTTTCGGGAGAAAGATACCAGATGCACATTCTCAGCTTTCTTTCTCAGCTTCTTTACCTCTTCAACCGTTTTGTCCTTAGAGCCATCGTCAATATAAAGCACCTCCACCTCCAGCCCCTTGCTGGTAAAGAAGGATTGATTTTTCATTAATTCTTCATAAAAAAACTTTACGTTCTCTTCTTCATTATAACAGGGAACGATAACAGTCAGTAATGCCATACTTCCTCTCATTTCTGCTGCTTTGGCAGCATTTTAATCTCAGTTCCTCCATTGAAAGCATTAGTCCTATCCAGCCGTCTTGTAAATCAGATAGTCCTGAGTCTGTCCATAGAGTACAAATTGGCCAATCTGGGAGGGTGCCGTTTCAAAATAATCCAGAACCATCACTCCACAGCCGAAAAGCTGCGCCATTTCACTCAAAAGCTCCAGATTCTCCCTGGGACTCTGCATCGCTTCATAGACCCCTGACAGTTCCTCCGGATAGGTGTCCATAATTCCCAAATCCAGATAAGGCATATACATATCCTTACCATAAAGAAGCTGTATCCCTGGCTCATAAACAGCCGTATACTCCAGAAGCTTTGCGGGAGCAAGCAGCGGAGCTGACTGATGTTCAGGCTCCCTGGAAAAAATCTCCTTAACCACAGACACGGCCTCACTTTCCCTGCTGTATGCTTCCTCTCCCTGCCGGTCAGACAACAGCCCATAGCAGCTGCCTGCCAGTCCAATAAGAAAAACAAAAACGATAACTACCATATTCTTTTGTCCCTGTTCTCCCAAAAGACTGACGAAGCAGACAACTCCGTATACAATCAAAAACAGAAACAACAGCAGCGGCCAAAGCTTCTCCGCCTGTCCCCTAAAAGGAAAAATTTTATTCAGAATCCACAGACCAATGGGATTAGCTACCACCAGCAGCAAAGAAATAAGTCCGAAAAGAAAGGGCCAGAGCTGTATCCTCTTTTTGGCTTCCTCCACCATCCAATTATCTCCTGCTTTGCCGGTTCCGTAACGATCCCAGGCTATCATCAGCCCCAGTCCCAGAGCCAGCAGATAAAACAGAAAATAGCTGCCCGCCTCTTTGGCCTGTGCAAAGGTTATTTCTATTTGTTCCCAGATCATCTGCAACTTACTTTCCTCCCTGCTTTCGAAGCCTCTTAATCACACAGATTCCTATCAGGCAAAGGCCGAAGAGGAGAGCAGCCATGCCCAGCAGCACAGGCCCCCAAAGAAGGGGAGCCAAAAATAAGGAGGCAGTAAATAATAGCCCCAGCTTCAGTATAGCTCCCCAGGGAGTAATTCCTTCCCTCTCCTGGTCAAACTCCTCCTGGCTTTGAAATAGGGGAGCAAAAAGCCGATAAAGCACACACAGCAGCATAGGAAGGGCTACTGCTCCCACGATGGTTTCTCCTGCATAACCATAAAATAACAGACGGTAGCCTGCTGCACTGCTTACATAATCTCCTGATAGGATCAATAGCTCCAATAGGCCGGCAAACAGCCACGTTTTCCGAAAATCTCTGCGAAACAGCAATCCTGCCAGCTCGCTAAAGGCCATCAGGGAAAAGGTAATCGTAAAAAAGCTCCCCCACACCCACACTGTATCCTGCGGCGTAAAGCCTGTCCAGCTTTTTACTGCTCCGTACCAGAAAGGAAGGGTGAGTATTTTTCTGGAAAGAATAACTCCCAATTCCATGAATTGGCCCGTAAAGGGATGGTATTGGTTCATGGTATCCGTTAAAAGGGCAGTCTGCATAGTCTCCAAAAGAGCATCCTGACGATTTCCCACCATTCCTTTGCATAAAACCAGAAAGATTCCCAGCCAAAACCAGAACACAAGCATCAGGTATATGTTCTTCGTTTTCCTCCTCTTAAGCATTCCTTTCCGCTTACCTGCCAGGGCGATCAGCTCTTTTTTGCAAAGCAAAACTGAAAGCAGTGAAGCTGCTCCCAATACCAGTGCCAATACGTTCAGCGCTCGTATAAAGCTCCAGCCCAAAAGCTGTGCTGCTGTAAATATAGTCCCCTGAGTGAAAAAAAGGAAAAAGAAACCAGTCAGATGTATCCACAACTGACTCGTCTCTTTTTCCCTTCCTAATTTAACTAAAAGCATACCCAGCAGATATACTGCCAACCACAATAGAACTATACCCAGCATATATTTTCAAATCCACTCTCCATGCCATGGTACACCGAGAGCCTTTCCTCACATTGATAAACAATATATTACCGTATAGTATAGCACAATCAATGTACAAAGTCCAAACGAACTTTATCTGCCATACAGGCAATATACTCACTGTTGGTGGGCCTTCTTCTTCCCGTAATTCGAGAGTAGCCGAATATATCCTCAAACAGCTCTGTATTGCCCCTTTCCCAGCTTACCTCTATGGCATTTCGCACCGCCCGCTCTACCTTCTGGTCCGTTGTGGAATACTGCTTTGCAATTTGAGGATATAACAATTTCGTTACACTCCCTACTACTTCCATATTTTCAGCCGAGAGGCAGATGGCCTCCCTCAGATAATGATACCCCTTTAAATGCACTGGAACTCCGATTTCCAGCATAAGTCTGGTCACTTCGTGTATCATAACTGTTTCTGCTCCTTCCCGCTTTTTTCCAGTGTATCATTTCTTACGCTATTACCCTAATGCTTTTCATCGCAATTTTTCGTTATTTTTCGAGTTATTTTCTTCTGAATCCACCGGCCAGAGTACCATCTCTGAGTTCAATATCCTCTCTTACATAGGGTGAGGAGGGGAAAGGCTCATAGCCAATCTGGCCTGCCTCAAGCGGAACGTATATAGTGACGTCTTCTACCTGATAGCTGTTATAGGCCCCGGCAACATAGTCCTGCTGCCATACATAATAGTCCAGCTTCCCATAACGGGCCATATCCTTTACAAGATTTAATCCCTTATAAGCTCCCAGCAGTACCAGAACCCCGACCGCTATGCGAAAGGCTCTTTTGCTTTTTCCCCACAAAGAGGTGAATAAAAGACCTGCGGTGAGAAAAGGAAAGGCCAGGATGTAAAGGTACCCGTATCTCACCAGAGGGGTTCCCATCTGCCAGAACAGATAGCCTGCCATCAGCACCCCCTCCAGAAACATGATTCCATAGACTTCCTTTTTCTTTTGCATGGCTGCCCTTACCAACCATAATCCCCCTGCTGCCAGACTTCCTGCAGAGGCCAGAACCCATACCTTCTCCAAGCTCTTCAGCGCCTTAAACCAGGAAGGAAACCATGCCTGAAAGGGTGTATCCTTCAACAGAACATCCCTCATTCCCTTGGCATAGACCTTGATTTCCTCTGCATCATACTGAACTTCGCCAAGAGGAAGCTTCCAGTCCACATTGAACAGATCCAGTCCTCCGAAGGGGTAAACCAACCAGCCGGATAGGATCACGTTTCGGGCAAGGTAAGGGAACACAACGATAATTCCCAGGCACAAATACAGGACAATTTGCTTATACTCCCTGTTTTTCAACAGTATTACTGACGGTTTAAGGATCAGCAGAAGCATGACGGCAGCAGAGAGCTTAATGGTAACGGTAACTGCCAGCAGAACGCAAAGGAGGCTATACGGCACAATATTGTCCACCCTTTTCTCCTCCAGCTCCAGCCAGGTGATCACCAGATAGAACAAAAACAGCATCGCAAAATAATCTGAGGCGGGCGACATCATTTCCGTATAAATAATGGACAAATACCAGAGCAGTGCCACCTTGACGAAGTCCGAGGGCACTACCTTTTTTCGCCAAAATAATTTGACCACGGAAAAGCCTTTGAGTGACATCACCAGAGCCAGAAAGCCTGCTGTGGTGTGTAATGAGTGACCGGTCAGAAAGGCCGTGCTGTATAGTGCTGTCAATACAAACGCACTGCTGTTATAAGCCAACCGGGAGTGCAGGTTGGCCAGTCCCGGCACTGCTCCATACTCCTCAATCCAACGAATGCTCTGGGCATGATAAAGTCCTGTATCAAAGTGCATATATCCCCGGCTTGTTCCATAGGCCATTACCAGAATTAACAGGAGCAGCAAAATCAGTGATCTGCCGTTTAATTGACTCTTTTCTTTGCATAAAAATTGCCAAAGCTCTTTTTTGCCTATAAAAATCACCAATGCACAAAGCAGCAGAAGAAGTACATTGGCCCCCAGTCCTACTTTGGCAAAAAGACTGTAGAAGCCTGCATAGACCGTTGCTGCTGCCAGCCCTGTGATAAATATGGTGGTTATATCTTGAATGTGATAATTCAGAAGACCTACTGCCATTTTTATGCCGTAGCCCAGTAAAAAGGAAGTAAGCCCAATATAAGCAAAGCTAATCACTACCGAAATCATTCCGCTTTCCTCTCTCTTCATGATAGTGGGGTGGAGAAATATCTTTTGACCCTCCCATAAAAATGTATTATACTATATATAAATCTGTCCTGTATAAGGACAAACGGGGGACAACTTATGGATTTTTTTTCTGAACTGATTCAAAATAGAATACTCATCACCTCTGCTGTCGGTTGGGTAGTTGCCCAGGTATTGAAAACCATTCTTTACACCTTTTTCAATCGTGAATTTGTGGCCGAAAGGTTAGTCGGCGGCGGTGGAATGCCAAGTTCCCACTCTGCTACCGTCTGCTCTCTGGCTACTGCCTGTGCCATTCAGTATGGAGCCGCAAGCTTTGAGTTTGCGGTAACGGCCATATTGGCTCTTGTGGTCATGTATGATGCCATAGGCGTTCGCCAGGAAACCGGTAAGCAGGCCAAGGTTTTGAATGATATGGTAGAGCTGTTCTCCCACATGGGCAAGGACATGGATATTGAAAAACAGCTAAAGGAATTTGTGGGACACACTCCTCTTCAGGTTCTGGCAGGTGCCATTCTGGGAATCATCACCGCTGTAATTACCATGGGATGATTCCTTGTTTCTATTCCAGACAGTACAGATCACAGTACAGAAGACTTCGGATTTTTTCCTTCTGCGTCAGTGATGTACCCTCTTCCAGCAATTGGTCTATCATTTTTTCTCCTTCCTCCAGACGTGAGGAGTAGACGTATATCCGATCTGCCTGAAGAACTTTTGGGTCGGTAATGGGCGTTGTGTCTGCCAGATTGACAAAATAGATTTCTTTATACTGCATTAACTCCTCTGCTTCATCCCAAATCATCCAGGCATTAGCCGGATTATACAAATAGACGACAACACTCTCACTATGTGCTTTAGCCCAGTTTACATTTTCTATGTCTTCTGTATACAAAAACTGTACCTTACCCTGACTCAGGGCAAAAAGCTGGCAGCCCAGAATGCTTCCGGTAATCAACAGGATCCCCAGTCCTTGCAGACTCTTTCTTTGTCCTTCTTTATTCTTCTTTTCCCCCAGCTTTTCCCATGCCTTCCCGCAGCAGAAAAATCCGGCCAACACGATGAGCAGCCAGAAGCCATACACCGGAAGTTCATATCGGTTTGCCTCCTGGGCATTAAGAAGAGCCGTTTTGGCCACCACCAGAAAATAGCCCAAGGTTACCGTCAACAGGCAGAAAAGCCCTTGAGGATCAATATCCTTTTCTTCAATCCTCAGACTGTCCCTCCCCACCTTCTTTTTTTTCTTTTTCATCGCAAGCACTGCCGCCGTTATAACCAGCAGTAAAGCCAGAAATCCCAATCCCCCTCCGAAAACAGAGCTGTTCATCAGTTTCGTAAAGAAATCCAATCTCAGCAGGGTATTGGACAGATCAAAAAAAGCCTCTGTTGCCTCTGTTCCCCGATATCCTCGAAAAATATGGGCGAGACTGGCAGGATATAAGAGCACGGCCAAAACCATCCCTGTACAAACCACAGCTCCATAGCCTATGCTTCCCTTCAGATTCTTTTTTCCAAGCCAGTGATAGAGACAGGTAAAGGCAGTCAGAAAAAAGAGAAATACAGCAAAATAATAGTGAGTGAGGAATCCTGCTGTCACCAAAGCCAGCAGTGAGGCGATTCTTTTTGGCGAAAACCTGATCCCCTCCTTCCACAAAGGAATATGCCAGCAGATAATGGCCATGCACCAAACCAGAAGCAGCATATACATACGGATGAAAGTTACTGCACTGATAAGCCCCGGCTGAAAGCCAAAGAGCAGACAACTGTAAGCGGTCAGCTTATGATTTCCCTGAAAAAGGCTGTAGGCAATACCGGCGAATAGCCAGTAGGCAATTATAAAAAGCAACAGATTCAATCCCAATCCAAACCACTTGGAAAATATTCCGGGAAAGAAAGAACAGACTGTATGCAAGAGAAAATAATACAGAGGAGGATGCACATCATAGGTCTGCATCAGCTTCACCATACCATACCGAAAGCCTTGTCCCGGCAGAACCATAAATTCGCTGCGAATTTCCTCTGCATTTTTCCACTCTCTGTCTGTCGGCGCCAGGCCATAGGTAACATTGGAGGAGTAATAGGAATAGTATTCGTCATAGTGAAACCCCTGTTTTCGCATACAAAAATATGATGCTGCAATTAGCTGCAGCATCATAACCAGAGTCAGAAAATAAAGCCATTGTTTGGGGGTGATAGAATCTGTCTTCTTCATTCCTTTTATCCTTTTTCTTAAATCATGGTCTTCATATATTCTTCAATAGCTTCTTCCCAGCCGGCAAAGGAAAATCCATTGGTCATTTTAAACATATAGTTCTCCAGCACTGAATTGGCCGGACGTGCCGCCTGCTGAGGATAATCCGTTAAGTATTGGGCAGTGGTTACCGCCTCAACCGCCACCTCTTTTCCGGCAAGTGCAAAAACCTTTTCGGCAAAATCTGCCCAGGAACACTGTCCTTCACAGGTAGCATGGAAAAGTCCATAATTGTCGCTGAATAAAAGAGAGTCAATACCCTTTACCAACTCCAGCGTACTGGTAGGAGTCCCTATCTGATCGCAGACTACCCGCACCTTATCACTGCTTTCCGCAATACGAAGCATGGTCCTGGCAAAATTCTTTCCATCCCCATAAAGCCAGGCTGTTCTTAGAATAAAAAAGCGGTTGCACAGCTCCTTCACCAGTTTTTCTGCGGCTTCCTTAGTTCTTCCATACACACTGGCAGGTCCCGTTGGATCGGTTTCGTAATAGGCGCCCTGCTTCGTTCCATCGAAAACATAATCGGTGGAAATATGCACCAGCTTAGCTTTCGTTTCCTGGGCTGCAATGGCCAGATTCCTGGCTCCCAGAGTATTGACCTTAAAGGCCAGATCTCGGTTAGTTTCACAGGCATCCACGGCTGTATATGCAGCACAGTTAATGATGGCATAGGGCTTCGTTTTTCTCATCAGCTCCATAACGGTATCAATGTCTGCAATATTCAGATTATCTACATCTGTATTAATAAACTCCAAATCTGTACGGCCTGTATAAAAAAGATTCACCGCCCTGCCAAGCTGCCCATTACAGCCGGTTATCAGTATTTTCTTCATGAATTTCTCCTATTCTTTTTCCTGTGATATTCGCTTTTATTCGGAAATGAAATTTCCGAACAGGGCCGATAGCCAAACGGTATTCTACCCTTTTATCATTCTATCATTTCATCAACGGCTTTTCAAGTAAGAAGCCGCCTGGACCTGCCCCTTCTTACTTCATCTCATCTCCCGTTGGATAAGAGGCGATAGCTCCCTTTTTCTGTACACTGAGACCGGAGAAGGAATTGGCAAAAGAAAGAAAAGCCTCCATCTGCTTTGCTGTAACCCGTGGCAGTTCATCTGCACCTATTCCATGATGATAAAGCTGATACAAGAAGGCTCCTATAAAGCCGTCACCTGCTCCTGTGGTGTCCACCGCCTTTACCTTTTGGGCCAATGCCTTCCCTGCATCCTTTCTGGTATAGCACTCAGCACCCTCTGCTCCCTTCGTATAGACGATCATTTGCACATTTCCGATCAACAGTTGGTCCTTTGCCTTACTCATCTCTGTTGTTCCGGTAAGAAACTCCAACTCTTCATCCGATATTTTCAACAGGTGTGCCTGTGGGATAAACTCCCACACTCTTTTATACAAAGCCTCATCATTCCCCCATAAGAGCCTGCGGAGGTTGGGATCAAAACTAATTAACAGCCCATTTTTATCGGCATAGGCGATAGCCTGCCGATGAGCCTCCAGCATAGGGAAGTCCCCCAGAGAAACCGAGCAGAAATGGAGGGCATAGCCTTCTTTAAACCATTCCTCTCTGATTTCCTCCCCACTAAGCAGCATATCTGCGCTGGGATTACGGTAAAAAGAAAACTCTCTGTTCCCATCATTTTTCAGTGCTACAAAGGCCAGTGCCGTATTTGCCTTAGAGGTTCTTTTTACATAGCTTGTCCCTATTTTGTACCGTATAAACTCCTCAATGATTTTTTCTCCGAAGGGGTCCTCTCCTAACTGAGTGATCAGCTCTGCCGCACCCCCGAGCTTGACAAATGCTCCGCAGACATTGGCCGGAGCGCCGCCCACAATGGGAGAAAAGCCTGTCACATCCTTGATTCCAACATTTGTCTGCTCAGGAATAAAATCAATTAATGCCTCCCCTATAGCTAATAGCTTTCTCATTCTTTTACCTCCCTTATTTTAAAATTTGTATGGTTCTGAATAGTTGCAATTTAATGATACCAGGGTCAAAAGGTCTGAACCCACATGAGCTTGCTCAAATGTGGGTGAATGTCCTTGAGACCCGCCAAAATATGAGCTTAAAAGTGGGGGATTGTGGGAGTACGAAGTACGTAACAATCCGTAGGTATCATAGTTAGAGGCTTTTGACCCTAACATCAATTTAATAAAGATTAATAAAGATTTCATGAAGATTTTAATTTTATAATGACTAACCTGCTTTTCTATGCTATAATTTTACGGTTACAAACGAAAAATTTCAAGTAGTTGAGAAAGCGAGGACACAATGAAAAGACTGAAAGTATTACTCCTGGTTGCTTTATCTTCTACTCTGTTGCTGACCGCATGTGGTAAAAAAGAAGAACCAGAAGCGGTTCAGGAAGCATCGGTAGTAGAAGTTGAAGCTCCCACTGTGGAAGAGACAGTGATTGAAGAAACGAATGATGAGGACCTTCCTCCTGAAGAAGGGATGGAAAGAAGCGCCCTGACCAATGAATGGGTACCGGCAGAAGTTGCATCCCTGAGACCTTTGGCAGTGATGGTTCCTAACGATAAAGGGGCACTTCCCCACTATAACCTGTCCAATGCTGATATTCTTTATGAATGTCTGGTAGAGGGTGAAATCACCCGACTGATGGCTGTTTTCGGAGATTGGACCAAGCTGGAGCGTGTGGGCAATATCCGAAGCTGTCGTGACTATTTTGTATACTGGGCTTTCGAATGGGATGCTCTTTATGTACACGCCGGCGGTCCCTTCTACATCGATGAAGTAATCGGACGTAAGGATACCCAGAATCTTAATGCACTGACTGCACCAAGCGGTGTATTCTATCGTACCACCGACCGTTCCGCACCACAGAACCTTTATCTTGATGGTGCAGATATCTACAGTGAAGCAAATCGCCTGGGCTATCCCCTGGAGGTAAGAAGTGAAAAGATCGATAGTACCCCTCACTTCCAGTTTGCCTCCAAAACCGCTCCTAATACCCTGGAGCAGTACAGCGATGCGAAAGCGGCGAAGAAGATTGATCTGGCCAATGCTTACCCTACCACTAAAACCTGGTTTGAATACAACGAATCCGACGGCTTATATTACCGTTTCCAGAAGACCTCCAACGGTGCGCATACAGACGCCGCTACCGGCCAGCAGCTGGCCTTCAAAAATGTATTGGTTCAATTTACTTATCATGAGGTTCGTGATGCAAAAGGCTATCTGGCCTTCCAGTGTATTGACAGCACAAGAGATGGCTGGTACTTTACCAACGGAAAGGCAATCCATGTGAATTGGAAAAAGACCTCTGATTATGGTACTACCCGCTACTATGATGATAATGGTAATGAAATTCAGTTGAATACCGGTAAGACCATGGTTTGTATTGTTGAGGATGGCGACACCTTCAGCTTTGAGGATTAAGTTTAAATTGAAAAGGACTGGCTGAGCTTTTTGCTCATGACCAGTCTTTTTTCATCTCTTTTTGTACTGTTATATTCTATTTCTCGCCTAAGCCAAGGCGGTTCAGGGCAGAAAAGATTGCTCTAACGGAGGCTCTGGTAATATTACTGCTGACACCTACTCCATAGGTTACTCGCCCCGTATTGCTGTCCAACAGGTGGATATAGGCTGCTGCCTGTGAATTGGAGCCTGACTGCAAAGCGTGTTCCTCATAATCCAAGATTTTCACATCTAAATCCAGTGATTCCTGCAGTCCTCTTTTTACCGCATCAATAGGGCCATTTCCCACAGCTTCAAACGTCTTTTCTGCTCCATGATCGGTATACAATACCTTTACTTTAGTATCAAATGCCTTTTCTTCTTCGCTGAGCTCTGTAACGTGCAGTCTTCTGAAATGCAAAGGTTCTTTTTTATCTAAATATTCCTCTTTGAATTTTGCCATAATTTCTTCCGGAGAAATCTCCCCCTTAGTTTCCGAAAGCGTCTGTATTACATTAGCAAATTCCTTGTGCATAGCCTTGGGCAGCTTGAACCCAAAATAGGTATCCATAATAAAGGCTACCCCGCCTTTGCCGGATTGGGAGTTGATCCGTACAATAGGCTCATATTCTCTTCCGATATCCGCCGGATCAATGGGCAGATAGGGAACCTGCCAATACTCATTTTTTCGTTCCTGCATGGCGTGAACCCCTTTATTGATCGCATCCTGGTGGGAGCCGGAAAAGGCAGTAAATACCAGCTTCCCTGCATAAGGATGCCTGGGGTGAATGGGAATCTTACAGCAGCGCTCATAGATTTCAATAATCTCATTCACCTGTTCGATATTTAACTGCGGATTGATCCCCTGGGAAAACATATTGTAAGCAATGGTGAGAATATCCACGTTTCCGGTTCTCTCTCCATTTCCGAACAGGGTTCCTTCTATCCGGTCTGCTCCTGCCATTAGTGCAAGCTCTGCCGCAGCTACCCCGGTACCTCTGTCATTGTGGGGATGCACACTGAGAATAATGCTTTCTCTATCCTCGAAGTGATTATTCATCCATTCAATCTGATCAGCGTAAACGTTAGGCGTATTCATTTCCACTGTAGCAGGCAGGTTAATAATCATAGGATTCTCCTTCGTAGGCTCCCATATCCTCTGCACTGCCGTACAAATCTCCAATGCGAACTCCACCTCTGTTCCGGTAAAGCTTTCCGGCGAATATTCCAGGATTATTTTTCCATCAAACCGTTTTGCCCTTTCCTTTACCATCTGGGTTCCCTTAATGGCAATATCAATAATCTCTTCCCTGCTCATACCAAAAACAACGTCTCTCTGCAGGGTAGAGGTAGAATTATAAATATGTACAATAGCCTGCTTACAGCCTTCAATAGCCTCAAAGGTACGGTCGATCAGCTCCTCCCTGCACTGTGTCAGCACCTGAACCCTTACGTCATCAGGAATCAGCTTACAATCGATGAGGCGCCTTAAAAAATCAAACTCAATCTGGCTGGCGGCAGGAAAACCGATTTCAATTTCCTTAAAGCCCAGCTTAACCAAATAATCAAACATTTCCAGCTTTTCATGAACCACCATAGGATCAATAAGAGCCTGATTGCCGTCCCGCAGATCTACACTGCACCAAATTGGTGCTTTAGCAATCTCCTTACCGGGCCAGGTTCTTTCGGGATAGTTCAATACCGGATTCTTTTTGTAACGATTATAGTTTAACATAATTACCTCCATTCTGCTGCCAGGCAGCCTATAGCAAAAGCCCACCTGTTACAGGTGGGCTTATCCTTATTCTCCTAAGCCGTTTTCCACGGCCGTCACCAGAGCTTCCAATGCCTGGGCTTCGTCTTCACCTTCACAAATCAGCTCAATCTCATCACCGCATTTAATACATGCACCTAATACACTAAGTACACTTTTGGCATTAGCCGTGTTCCCCCCGTATTTGAACGTAATCAATGATTTATATTGCATTGCTTCCTTACACAGATTACCTGCAGGTCTTAGGTGCAGCCCTGTTGGGTTCTTGATAACTACCTTCTGGCTTACCATTTCCCATACCTCCAATTTCTACCCCGTTATCATCCTTCGGACTAAGAACATGATAGCATATATGCCCATTTTCCTCAAGTTTTTTTATAGCATAGTGTTTTGAATCAGTTCTGCCAGCTTTTTCGCTTCCTCTTCTATAATCTTCTGGTCCTTACCTTCAATCATTACCCTCACCTTAGGCTCTGTCCCAGAAGGCCTGATCAGCACCCTGCCTTCTCCTGCAAACTTATTCTCCAAAACAGCAATAGCCTGGGCAATCTCAGGGTAATCCATATATTTTTCTTTTTTATGATTGGGAACCCTTGCATTTACCAGTGCCTGAGGCAGCACCGTCATAATGGAAGCAAGCTCCGATAAGGGTTTCCCTGTTTCCACCATAACCTGCAGAAGATGAAGGGCGCTTAAAAGTCCATCACCTGTGGTATTCTCTTCCAGAAAGATGACATGACCAGACTGCTCTCCACCCAGACTCGCACCAATTTCCTTCATCCTCTCCAAAACATAACGATCTCCCACCTTAGTTTGTTCAATCGTCAATCCCTGCTCTCTGGCCATCAGATAAAATCCAAGGTTGCTCATAACCGTAGCCACGATCACATCCTTATTCAGTCTTCCCTGATCCCTCATATGGTTACCTACAATTGCCATAATCTGATCGCCATCTACTATCTTACCATTCTCATCCACTGCCAGTAGACGGTCAGCATCTCCGTCAAAGGCAAGACCTACATTGGCTTTTTCATAAACCACTCTTGCCTGCAGTTCCTCCATATGGGTGGAACCGCAATTAGCATTGATATTGGTCCCATCAGGATTATTATGGATGGCAATTACCTGGCCACCCAAATCCTTGATTGCTTCAATGGAGGTATAGTAGGCAGCCCCTTCCGCACAGTCAACGACAATTTTCAGCTTACTTAAGTCTACCGGTACCGACTGCACTGCATGATTGATATATTCTTCTCTGGCATCGGTTCGGTATTTGATTTTCCCTACCCCGGAGCCGGTGGGAAATTTTACTCCTGCCATATTGCTCCTGATCAGTGCCTCAATCTCATCCTCCAGCTCATCCGGCAGCTTATAGCCTTCGGAGTTAAAAAATTTGATTCCGTTAAATTCTACCGGATTATGGGAGGCAGAGATCACTACCCCTGCATCTACCTTATATTTTCTGGTAAGATAAGCCACTGCGGGAGTAGGTATCACCCCTACATAAACTGCATTCGCTCCCACGCTGCAGACTCCAGCCATCAGTGCATTCGCCAGCATATCTCCTGAAATTCTGGTATCACATCCCACCATGATGGTAGGCTTATGGTGGGTCTCCTTCGTAAGTACATATGCCCCTGCCTGCCCTAACTGCATGGCCATTAAGGGCGTTAATTCTTCGTTAGCAACGCCACGCACACCATCTGTACCAAATAATCTTGCCATTACTTCCTCCTTATTCTATTGAAGAAATTTCTACTTCAATTTCTAAGTTTTCTTCCAATACTATTCCATCCGGCAGATCAAAGCCAAGAGATATCACATAAGTTCCCGGTTTAAGTTCATTCAGATTATGGGAGCTCATATATTCCTGTATATCCAGATATCCCAGCACCTCTTCTTCATTCAGCTGTGCCATCAGGGATTGACGACCCACAAAGTTCAATTCGAATACCTCATCCTCAAGCAGTGCTTTACCCTCCATACCTTCCGGTACATTAATTAACTGAATCCTCCTGCTTTCCAGATTTACTCTGCGGTTAATTTCCGGCTCCACATATGCCGTAACCAAAACTCTTCCGCTGAAGGAAGGATTGACAAAAGAGACTCCCTCCGGTAAATAGGATTTCAAGTCAATCAGTGACTTTACATCTGCCTTGGCATTGGAAACATCAATGGCATCCGGTATGTCAATATAATTGATATTTTTCAAAATATTGGATTTAGCAGCAATAGAGATCACCGCCGGTTCACCTTTAACTTCTCCGGTCCAGCTATAGCCTTTTTCTGCTTCTCCGCTGACCTTAAATTTAAGCGGCACTTCTTTGGTAGCCAGAATGGTTGCCGTACATTGCACTTCTTCAATACTGACGGTCAGTCTGCTGTCGATAATCCTTTCTCCTGCTTCATCATATAATTCAATCGGAAGCAGCATACTGAGATCATCTGTAGCCCCTTCCAAATCAAACGTTACTGTTGCTTTGGCTACCTTGTTGACCTCCGATTCCGGACCGGAAATCTTCAGGGCATTCTGTTCCATACTTGCTTTTCCCAGAATATAGCCCTCTGCCGGCTCATTTTTCACCGTAACCTCTATATTTTTTTGAATCCTTCGAATATCCTCCACCTTCAGAGAAACATAGGTAGAATCGGAACGAATGCTTTCGATTTTGCTTCCACTGATTCTGGTTGTGTTCAGCTTTATAGGGACCTGATTATTTTCATCTATTTCTGTCAAATCTGCCGTAGCAAGAATATTAGCTGCAGAAAAGCTGTCTAAAACGGAGCGGTTTGCCCGTACGCTAACCGAAATTTCATCCGTATTATTCATAATCTCTACATATTTTCCTGCTCCTGTCATTGCTGCCATATTCTGTAGCTGCACTGTAACCGAGTAGGTCTTACTTTGATAAGGATCATTGATATTAATGGAGATAATCCAGATTCCTACAGAAAACAGAACAGCAATAATTTTCAGATTAAGGTTCTTCGTCAGCTTCTCTTTCATTCCTGTACTTATCTTCCCTTCTCAGTATCCTTTACCTTCACTTTAAAAATTCTTCTCTTTTTTTCTTCCGTGGGCTTATTCTGAATCCTTTCCAGGTATTGCTCCACATCCTCTCCCCGCAATCCTCTGGTTAGCTCACCCTTATAGGCAACACTGATTTTTCCGGTTTCCTCCGACACGATTAAGGTAAGTGAATCAGTCACCTCCGAAATTCCCACTCCTGCCCGGTGCCTGGTACCCAGATCCTTACTCAGCTCCATGTTATCAGAAAGGGGAAGATAGCAGGTGGCCGACTGGACTCTGTTTCCTTTAATAATTACGGCTCCGTCATGGAGAGGTGTATTATGTTCAAAAATATTGATCAATAGCTGGCTGGTAACTATACCATCCACTTCGATTCCGGTATTCTCATATTCCGATAGATTATCATCCTGACAGACTACTATTAAAGCTCCTGTTTTTACCTTTGCCATTTCCACGCAGGCCTTAGTAATTTCACGAATCGTCTTATCCGAAAAAAGACCTTCATCTGCCCGGTTAAATTCGACCGGTAAGAAGGCTCCGATAAAATTCTTTTTTCCCAGAGTCTCTAAAGCCTTTCTCAGCTCAGGCTGCAAGACAACAATAACTGCAATCACACCAATATATACTACATTTTGTGCAATCCAGATAATGGTATTCATCTCAAACAGTGCAGCTACCAGAAACATCACCATGATGGACACGATTCCTTTCATCAGTGCCCATGCCCGGGTAGTCTTCATCCATACCAGCATATGGTAGACTACAAAGGAGATAATGGCAATTTCTACAATATCAATGACGCCCACGCTGGGAATATGAAGATTAGGATTACTATCAAAAAAAGTTAAAATCTGCTCCATCTATCGTCAGTCCTGTCTTAATGTTTATTGTCATTCTCCGCCCTGGCTGTTGTAGTGCGTGACACACCGTGAGCTGTTTTGATGGTGCTTGCCTTCCTTACCTGCTTTCCTGGTTTGCTTTTTAACTGCCTGTTGATCCTTTTTACCTTCTTCTCAGGCACAGCTAAAACAACCTTTGGGACAGCTTTCACATAGTAATAATATTCATCATCTTCAAACTGTACCATCTCCGTTCGACTGTAGTCCACATTA
Source organism: Lachnospiraceae bacterium (assembly GCA_004558185.1). GTDB lineage: Bacteria > Bacillota > Clostridia > Lachnospirales > Lachnospiraceae > SFDP01. The sequence goes on from SFDP01000033.1 coordinate 28,402, forward strand.
AACTCCATAAAACGAATGATCTGGCAGAGAAAAAAAGATACTGCACTCCCTGCTATGATACCCAAAACAGAAAAATTTAAATCCATCATAAATTCACAAATTAAAAGAAATACTGCATCTGTTGTAGTTCCCACCAGAATAGCAATGCTCCAGGAATGATCTGTCGATAATCTCCTTATCGTATAAACCAAAATCACGGTAATCGCAAAGGCTACAATAGTCACCAGCATGGCCTTATTGTCCATGATCCCATCAATCATAAGCCTTAGCTTCTGAGAGCCTGTTTCTGCATCCTGAGCAGAAAAAGTGGTGAAATTATCCTTCATAAAACGAATCATGAAACGAACTGCAACACCGCAGCTTACCGCAATAACTGATATGGGTCCCCCCAGCAGTCCTACCGCAACAGGCATAACATAGGGTACTTTTAGCGCAAATAGCAGGGGGGTAAGAAGTACAATTTTCGTGTCTTTCGGAGTAAAGCGAAAATATAGCAGGAACATCAGCAAAAAGGTCGCAAAGACCACGATGGCACATTCCACCGCTAACGCATAGGTGTGTAACAGTACAAAAAGAGCTGATACCAATACAATAAAATTACGGGGCATAAAAGAGCACATCAATGCGACTACCAGAACAATTACAATATTGTTCAGCAACTCCATATAGCCCATATTTCCATTAATTACCAGTAACGCAATCAATGCACCCAGAAATTTTAGAACAGGGTCTACATAAATTCCGTGTTTGCCATAAAATTGTTTAATCGTTTCTCTTGCTTCCAGTAAACTTGACATGGATATTTCCTTTCGGTTCTCTCCCTATTCTTCTTCCTGGTAGAACTGGGACAGTTTTTTTAAATTGCCATAGTACAGCCTCGTACTTTGCAAGGAGCGGTTATACCGGTACAGGGACACCACATAGGTGATCAGCATAAAAACAGCCAGCATAACCAGATAAAGGATTACCACCGTCTTGATGAATTGAAAAACATCCATCTGGTAAATTTCCTTCATAAATTTCTCAAAATCATACATCAAATATAAGCCGAACAGTATGGCATAGGCTATGGTGGTGGCAATTACCGTTTTGACCATTTGCAAACTGATATAGTCACTTCTGAAGAAGCCAATTACAGCCTTATGCCTGCGAAATTCTCCATCCTCATAAGCTGCCATACGAGTCATCAGCTTTACCCGTTTTTCATTAATCATCCAGCTTCCTGCCTCTCCTTACTCCTTATCCAGATAACGCATTCTGGCTCCGTCTCTGTTATGATTCTGAGGCGGGGTGTAGCTCCCTTTCTTTCCAATGGCATCGTTCAGGGTGTTGGTCAAATCCACCTTGCATTGGGCACAATATCTTCCGCTTTTAATCATTTTCCCACAACGCTCACAGGCAATACCAAAGGGTGACTCATCTGAGAACACTAAACGTTCCTGTCTCACCCATTGCTGAATCTGCTGAATACTTACATCACAGGCCTCTGATACCTCATGAATACCGGTTCTGGTATTCTCTGTTATGTACTTCTTTACCTCCTGGAACTTTTTTTCCTCCTCCTCTTTACAGTTGGGGCAGAGAACAGGTCCTGTCACATAGTTAAATAATCTCTTGCATCTTCGACAATTTTTAACATTCATGGTCGCTTCCTCCTTGTCTTTGCTTAAAAGCCATGACCGATAGAAACAGACAATACATAGATCGTACTGATTCCTCCTTCACGGCATACTTTGGCTATGGCATCTACCGTGCTGCCAGTAGTATAGATGTCATCGATAATTATAATTGTATTCAATTTTACATCATTTTTGGCTAATTTGAAAGCCTTTTTCAAATTATTTTGTCTTTCTGTACCATCAGTTTCCTTCATTGGCCGGGTGTTCTTTACCCGGACAACCAGGTTTTCAAGCATTGGGATATTCCATATCCGAGAAAGCTCTCTGGCTAAAATTTCTGCCTGATTATAACCCCTGATTCTCTTTTTCCTGTGGTACATCGGAACCGGTACCAAGGCCTGTGGCTTCCATCTTCTTACTTTGTCGGTCAAACGCATTGCCATCTGATTGGCAAAAAAACGGCCGTACTCCTGCCTTCCGTTATATTTGAATCGGTACAGCGAGGGGCGAATATAGGCATAGGGAAACAGAGCCGCCGCCTCTTTGAACCAGTGACTTTTCCTGCTGCAGTCATAGCAATATTCCTCCTCTTCCTTAATCGGCTTACCGCATTTATAACACAACGGACCGTTCAAATACTGTATTCCCGAACGACAGCGGGTACATATCCCCTCCTGCCCTATGGGCAGAACCCCATCACATATCGTGCATCGTGCAGGAAAAAGTAAGCTGAAAATCGTTAAACCTCCCACCTATTGTCCTTCTACTTCTCTGATTCTTATGCTTAATCCTGTATAGCGTCTGTTTTCATTTTCATTGGCAATCATTTCCCTCATGGTTTCTTTACTTCCCAATATGGTAAGACAGTTTCTTGCTCTGGTCACCCCCGTATAGAGCAGATTTCGGTTCATCAACTGCCTGGGTCCCTTTAACAAGGGCAGAATTACCGCAGGATATTCGCTGCCCTGCGATTTATGGATGGTTATGGCATAGGCCAGTTCCAGCTCCTCCAATCCCGAAAAAGGATAGGTCACCCTCCTGGAATCATCAAACTCTACCACCAGAATCTGCTGGTGAGGAAAGATGTCTTTGATTACCCCCATATCTCCATTAAATACCCCCACCCCCTTATCAATGGGAATATTATATTTGCTGACGATTTCCCACTCCAACTGATAATTATTTTTTATCTGCATCACCTTATCTCCGGTTCTGAAGGTCGTATCTCCATAAAGATATTCTGCCTTGTCTTTTCCTTCCGGATTAAGGTATTTTTGTAAAATCCGATTCAGTGTTTCTACACCCAGATTCCCCTTCCTCATGGGGGTAAGAACCTGTATTTCAAGAGGCTCTACCCGACAATAGCCCGGGAGCTTTTCCTGTATGAGCTGAATCATATGTTTATAAATGACATTGACATCCTTCCTTTCAAGAAAGAAAAAATCCTTACTTTTGTTATCGAGCTGCAGCATTTCCCCCTGATGGATCTTATGTGCATTGACCACGATATGACTGTCCCGTGCCTGTCGAAAGATTTTTTCCAGTCGTATCACCGAAAATGCTCTGCTGTCGATCAGATCCTGAAGCACTCTTCCAGGGCCTACTGAAGGAAGCTGATTAACATCCCCTACCAAAATCAGCCTTGTGCCCGGCGCAATTGCTTTCAGCAGAGCCTGAAAAAGATGGATATCTACCATGGACATTTCATCAATGATCACCACGTCTGCTTCCAGAGGATTGTCTTCCCGTCTGCCAAAACTGGCTTTTCTCCCATCCTCTGCCAGCCCTCCGTTTAACTCCAGCAGCCGATGAATGGTACGGGCTTCAAATCCTGTGGCCTCCGTCATTCGCTTGGCAGCACGTCCTGTCGGTGCGGCCAGGTAAATATCCAGTCCCTCTGACTCATAATAAGCAAGCAGCAGATTAATGGTAGTAGTTTTTCCTGTTCCGGGCCCTCCGGTGAGAAGAAATACTCCGTGCTTAACAGATTCCAGGACTGCCCGGCGCTGTAATTCATCCAGACTGATCTTCAGTTTTTTTTCTAAGATACTCACCTTTTCCGATACCGCCTCTGTGAATTTTTTCCTCCCTTCTTCAAGCTCTTCCCCAGGCACTGTCAATGCAGAGTTAATGTCCGACAGCATTCTTGCACAGTTCAGCTCTGCATAATAGTATACTGTGGCATAGATAAATATATTTTCTCCATCAGTTTTTATCACCACTTTCTTATCCATGGCCAGATTAGAAAGCTGAGACTCAATTAACTCGGGCTCTATCTGAAGCATCAGCCCTGTATTGGTGAGCAGAATATCTTTAGGCAGGTAAACGTGTCCCTCAAGTGAAGCCAAGAGCAGAGTGTACAATATCCCACTTCGTATACGAAAGTCGGAGTCGGTTCTTATTCCCATTCTTGCTGCAAGTTCATCTGCCATTTTAAACCCTATACCATGAATATCCTCTGCTAAGCGATAGGGATTTTCTCTCATCATCTGATAGGTTGCGGCTCCATAGGTCTCATAAATTTTTACTGCCATAGCGTGGGAGATTCCGTACTGCTGCAAAAAAATCATTGCCTGGCGCATCTCCTTTTTCTCTTCCATCTGACCACTGATTTCCCTGGCGATCCGTTCACTGATACCTTTGATCTCCGTTAATCTTTCCGGCTCTTCTTCAATGATTCGAAAGGTATCCTCTCCAAAGCGACTGAGTATTCTCTTGGCCAATGCAGGTCCTACTCCTTTAATGGCGCCGCTGCCCAGATAACGTTCCATGCTTTGAAGATCATCCGGCAATACTACCTGATAAGACTTTACTTTAATCTGGCTGCCATAGAGAGAATGCTCGACTATTTCTCCCTGAACCAGAAGGGTTTCTCCCTGATCAATCTGCTGCAGATAACCTACGCAGGTTATATCCTCTTCCTTTGTGCTTAATACAAAGACCGTATACCCATTTTCCGGCTTACGATAAATGATATGATCTACATAACCTTTAGCTTCCATGCCGCCCTTTCCTCTCCTCAAAATTGAACCGAAAAGGCCACTCCGGTATAAGGAGTGGCCAGATAATCTTACAAAGAACAATTCAGAGCCCCATTCACAAAATCGCTGTTACACAGCTTTCCTTTTGCTCATGCGGTTACTTCGCCATATTAATTTTCAATGCTATGTCCATTCATGCAGGCAAGATGTTCATTTGATTGAAAATTCGCATGGCTTTGAATAATTACCTTACAAATTATAATTTCGTTTCATCTGCTCGTACAGCATCTGTGCAATGCCCAGTCCCTGTGTTTTAGTAGATTGCGTTGCAAGGTCTGCAATTGCAGAGTCTTTGAAGTAGTCCACTAAAGCCGAGCTGGAACCAGAGGATTCTTCATCCCTGATAATGGTCTTTTCCATCTGTTTAAATACCTGCTCCAGAAAATATGCTTCAAATTGTTTACAGACATCCATTAATTCATCATCAGTTGACTGGCTGTAATCCTTAGATGCTGTGCTTTTTATCTTTGCAGTCTGCGCTTCATCAATCTGTTGGGTCAGATAATTATCATATACATTGCTCAATCCGGAAATATCCACAATCTTATCCTACCTTTCTCTAAATTGTATTAGCGCTTCAATTGGTTGGCCTGCTGAAGCATCTCGTCTGTGGTGGTAATTGCTCTGGAATTCATTTCATAAGCCCTCTGTGCTACGATCAGATTCACCATTTCATCTGCCACCTGCACACTGGAGCCTTCCAAATATCCCTGGAGTAAATTGCTCCTTACCACATTGTTATTAGTAGCCTCGTTAATTGCTGCTCCACTGGCCGCAGTAGCCGCAAACATTGTACTGTCAATCTTCTCCAGACCGGAAGGATTAGTGAATTGATATAGACCAATAGTCACTCCAATAGGCTGAGGATTATTATTGGCATCAGGATAGGTCAATTCCCCTCGTGAGTTGATTCCGATCCGGCTGGCAACATAATTATTATTAAGAATGATCGGATTTCCCTGAGAGCTCAGAACAGGAAGACCATCGCTGGTAGCCAGCATCATTCCATTGGTTGCTGTAGTAAACAGGAAGTTTCCATTTCTGGTGTAGTAGGTCTGTCCGTCCTGTCCTCTCACTGCAAACAGTCCGTCTCCCTGAATAGCAAAGGCTGTATTGCTTTCTGATGCCAGCATACTTCCCTGTTTGAAAATAGAGGTAATCGCTGAGTTACGCACACCCAATCCTACCTGTGCACCAACAGGCTTATTCTCACCATTAGCCGTAGTCGTTTTGGTCTGAATGGTTTGGTAAAGAAGAGATTTGAATTCTGCAACCTCTGACTTATAACCCGTAGTGTTGACATTCGCCAGGTTATTCGCAATCGTATCTACGTTGGTCTGCTGGGAAATCATCCCTGTAGCTGCCGTCCATAATGATCTAACCATACTTTTCCTCCTGTGTAACTCGATTAATCAAGTTTGTCCTTCGCCTGAATCTCTCGCTGTGCCGATATATGCCCAAGTTACTGCCTAACTTCGAAAGCGAGAAATGTAATTTTCACTTATCCTTTTATCTTAAGCCTTATTCATGATACTTCTTAAAAGTTTTATCCACTACTGTACCTTGCCTAACTGCTTGGCCGCAGTTTCCAAAGTAGTGTCATAGGTCTGTACAAGCCTCTGATTCGTTTCATATGCTCTGGATACAGAAATCATATTCACCATCTCCGTTACAACGGAAATATTGGACATTTCAAGGCATCCTGACATAATGCTGTAATCTCCGGCTCTTTCAGTGGCTCCGTCTACCGGCTCGTAGTAATTTTCTCCGTAGTGCCTTAAATAATTATAATCTTCAAAATCAGTAACTCCTACGGTTGCCACCTGAACATTATTCTGCCAGATATTGCCCATTTGGTCGATTCTGGAGGGTTGATTGGGATCCAGTCGGATTCGGTTATTATTGCTGCCCAGAACATAATCCCCATCCTTGGTCACCAGATATCCTTCCTTATTCAGAATAAAGCTGCCGTCTCTGGTATATTTGGTTGTAGTCTCTCCTGCCTTATTGGTAAACTCCACCGCAAAAAAACCACTTCCGGAAATTGCCAGATCATAGGTGTTTTCTGTGTTTCTTATGGACCCCTGACTAAAATCCGTATAAGTTTCCCCAATCTTAACTCCTAGACTGATTCCTCCCAGAGGTCTGGCCGCAAGCGGGTCGGTAGTATCCTTTATTTTATAAGCAAGAACCTCATCAAAGGCCTGACTGGTAGCTCCTTCCTTCTTAAATCCTACGGTAGAAGCGTTAGCCAGGTTGTTGGTCAGTATGTCCATCCTGTTTTGTTCATTAATTAATCCTGTATACGCTGTATATAAGCCTTTTACCATGGATTACCTCCTGTCATCTTTTGTTTTGCCGGAATTCAGGCTTCATCTCTGTAGCCTGCCAGAAATTCTACATATTTACCTGTGCCAATCGCTACTGCCGTCATGGGTTCCTCTGCTGTCATGGTATTGATTCCCGTTTTGGAGCAGATTAAATCCTCCAATCCACGCAGAAGACTTCCTCCACCGGTCAGAACAATTCCTCTGTCCGCAATGTCAGCAGCCAGCTCAGGCGGGGTTTTCTCCAGTACCGTATGGATAGCTTCAACAATTTGTGATGTGGTATCCTTCAGCGCCTCCTCAGTTTCTTCGGAGGAAACACGCACCGTTCTGGGAAGACCGGTTACCAGATTACGTCCCCTCACATCCAAAAAATCCGGTTCTGCCCGTTTATAAGCCGAACCAATCTTTATCTTGATGTCCTCTGCTGTCCGTTCACCGATCAGCAGGTTGTGTTTCTTACGCATATAACGGACAATCGCTTCATCAAAGTCATCTCCTGCCACCTTAATGGAAGCACTTACTACCGTTCCTCCCAAAGAGATTACTGCAATATCCGAGGTACCTCCGCCAATATCTACAATCATATTTCCACAGGGCCGGGAAATGTCGATACCTGCACCGATAGCGGCTGCAATAGGCTCTTCAATAATGGAAACATCTCTTGCTCCTGCCTGATAAGTTGCATCTTCTACTGCCTTCTTTTCAACCTCAGTTACTCCACTGGGTACACACACTGCAATTCTGGGCTTCCTCAGGGTTCTTCTCCCTATAGCCTTCTGAATGAAGTGCTTCATCATCTTCTCTGTCACGGTATAATCGGAAATTACGCCCTGTCTAAGGGGTCTTACCGCTACAATATTCCCGGGTGTTCTTCCCAGCATGAGCCTGGCATCCTCGCCGATTGCCTTAATCTTATTGGTATCACGATCGAAGGCTACAACAGAAGGCTCTTTAAGCACTACTCCCTTTCCTCTGATGTATACTAATATGCTGGCTGTTCCCAGATCAATTCCAATATCTGTATATTGCATTCTCCAATCCCCTTTCTACTGCTCTGCTTCTATCTAATCATTCGTCCATGTGCCTGTCCAAAAAAACATTCACGGTTATTATAACTGATAAACTTCTATTTTGAAAGGGTTTTCACAAAAAAAGCATAAAAACAACAATGGCTATGCCATTTATCGCTTCCATGCTTTTCGAATCGTTCCGTCATTGTATTATATCGGTGTTTTTCGGGAATACTTTAGGCTTTTTTCTCTTTGTCCAGAATTCGCTTAATATATTTCCCTGTATACGAGCCCGAAGCCTCTGCTATTTCCTCCGGTGTACCGTAGGCCACGACCGTACCTCCGCGATCTCCACCCTCCGGTCCCATATCAATGATATAGTCAGCGGTTTTAATCACATCCAGATTATGCTCAATCACCACTACTGTATTTCCGCCCTCGGCCAGGCGATGAATGATCTCGATGAGCTTGTGTACATCAGCAAAATGAAGTCCCGTAGTCGGCTCATCCAAAATATAGATCGTATTTCCCGTACTGCGCCGGCTTAATTCGGTAGCCAGCTTGATTCTCTGAGCCTCTCCACCGGACAGAGTGGTTGAAGGCTGACCTAATTTTACATAGGACAGACCCACGTCATACAGCGTTTCTATTTTGCGCCTTATGCTGGGAACAGCCTCAAAAAAGGGAAGTGCCTCTTCCACAGTCATATCCAGCACATCATAAATACTTTTACCTTTGTATTTCACCTCCAGCGTTTCCCTGTTATACCTCTTGCCCTGGCACACCTCGCAGGGAACATAGACGTCCGGCAGAAAATGCATTTCAATTTTAATTATCCCGTCTCCGCTGCAGGCCTCACAACGACCTCCCTTTACGTTAAAGCTGAAACGTCCTTTCTTATAGCCCTTGGCCTTGGCATCCGGAGTAGCTGCAAAAAGATCACGAATCATATCGAATACCCCGGTATAGGTGGCCGGATTGGAGCGCGGTGTCCTTCCGATAGGTGACTGGTCAATATCAATTACCTTATCCAGTTGCTCAATCCCTTCGATGCATTTGTGCTTTCCTGCAATGGTTCTGGCTCTATTCAGCTTCTTTGCCAACGACTTATAGAGGATTTCATTGACCAGAGAGCTTTTTCCCGAGCCGGATACTCCGGTAACACAACTGAACACCCCTATGGGGATATTCACATCCACCTTTTTCAGGTTATTCTCCTGTGCCTGACGCACCGTTAACCAGCCCTGAGGAGCTCTTCTGACCTGAGGAATGGGGATTTTCACCTTTCCGCTTAAATACTGACCTGTGACGGATTCCTTCACAGCCATAATTTCCTCTGCCGTTCCCTGGGCAACTACCTGTCCTCCATGACTTCCCGCTCCCGGACCAATATCTACGATATGATCCGCTGCAAACATCGTGTCCTCATCATGTTCTACTACAATTAAGGTATTACCCATATCCCTTAAGTTTTTCAGCGTAGCAAGAAGCTTATCATTATCTCTTTGATGAAGACCGATACTGGGTTCATCCAAAATGTAGCATACTCCGACTAAGCCTGAGCCTATCTGCGTTGCCAGACGAATTCGCTGCGCTTCTCCTCCTGACAGGCTTCCTGTAGCACGAGAAAGTGTCAGATAATCCAGACCTACATCCATTAAAAATCCTACTCTGGCACGAATTTCCTTCAATACCTGCTCCCCGATCATCTGTTTGGCAGCGGACAGTTTCATGCCGTTCAGAAACTCCTGCAGATTTCCGATAGAGAGATTGGTAATCTCATAAATATTCTTATCACATATGGTTACCGCCAGGGATTCTCTTTTCAGACGCATTCCCTTGCATTCCTTGCAGGGAGTGATCCGCATAAAGGTTTCAAATTCTGCTTTGGAATTTTCGGAAAAGGTTTCCCGGTATCTTCTCTCTACATTCTTAATCAGGCCTTCAAAGGCCACGGGATACACCCCTTCCCCCCTCTGCCCCTTATAATAAACCTTAATTTCTTTTCCTCCCGTTCCATTGATCAAAACATCCTGAATCTTCTTTGGATAGTTTTCAAAGGGAGTGTCCAAATCAAAGCCATATTCTTCACTGAGAGCACGCAGAATGGCATTGGAAAAGCTCTTTCCATCGTTACAGGATTGCCAACCGATAACCGCTATTGCCCCTTGATTAATGCTCAGGGTTTTATCCGGAATCATCAGATCCAAATCAAATTCCATCTTATAGCCCAACCCGAAACAACTGGGGCAGGCTCCAAAAGGATTGTTAAAGGAGAAGCTCCTGGGCTCAATTTCATCTACACTGATTCCACAGTCAGGGCAGGAAAAGCTCTGACTGAAGGTAAGGGTGTCTCCGTCAATCACATCTACCATCAAAAGACCTTCTGCCAAATGCAGGGCATTCTCAATGGAATCAGTAAGGCGACGACCAATTCCCGGTTTAACGGCCAGGCGGTCTACTACAATTTCAATATTGTGCTTGATGTTCTTATCCAGCTTGATTTCTTCCTCAAGCTGATATAAATTCCCATCAATTCTCACCCTGACATAACCGCTTCTTTTTGCCTTTTCCAAAAGCTTGGTATGCTCTCCCTTACGGCCTCGTACCACAGGCGCCAAAAGCTGAATCTTTGTACCCTCCGGGAGCTCCATGATATGGTCCACCATCTGATCCACTGTCTGCTTGGATATTTCCTTACCGCATTGCGGACAGTGGGGAGTTCCTATTCTGGCATATAGCAGACGAAAATAATCGTAAATCTCCGTAACCGTTCCCACCGTTGAACGAGGATTCCGGTTAGTGGACTTCTGGTCTATGGATATGGCCGGTGAAAGTCCTTCAATTTTCTCTACGTTGGGTTTCTCCATCTGCCCAAGAAACTGTCTTGCATAGGAGGAGATAGATTCCATATACCGTCTCTGCCCCTCTGCGTAGATGGTATCAAAGGCCAGAGAGGATTTGCCGGAGCCTGACAACCCTGTCAACACAACGAACTCATTTCTGGGAATGTCTACATCCAGATTCTTCAAATTATGCTCATTGGCACCTCTGATTCTAATGACTTCCTTCCGAGGCCGCATTTTTATCTTTTCCATTTTGTTAATCTCCCGTTATTATTCATTCTTTTATCTTCGCTCCTCCTTGAGTTCATCCAGGTTTTTGCGAAGCTCAGCCATCTTATCTCTAAGTACGGCAGCATTTTCAAAATCCAGCTCTGCAGCCGCTTTTCGCATCTGCTTCTCCACTTTGGCAATAAGCTTTTCCAATTCCTTACGGCTCATGGATTCCGGTTCCTTGGCAAAGGTTACTTCCTCCCTGGCAATTTCCTTGGATATGCTGATCAAATCACGAACCGCCTTCTTAATGGTCTGAGGAGTGATTCCATGGTCTTTATTATATTCCTCCTGAATAATCCGGCGACGCCTGGTTTCCTCAATGGCAGTCTGCATGGAGTCTGTAATGGTATCTGCATACATAATTACCCGCCCTTCGGCATTGCGGGCAGCCCGTCCTACCGTCTGAATCAAAGACGTGGAGGAGCGAAGGAATCCCTCCTTATCTGCATCCAGTATGGCTACCAAAGAGATTTCCGGTATATCCAGACCTTCTCTAAGAAGATTGATTCCTACCAGTACATCGAAAACATCCAGACGCATATCCCGGATAATCTGCGCCCTTTCCAGAGTATCAATATCCGAATGCAGATATTTAACCCGGATACCTACCTCCTTCATATAATCCGTCAAGTCCTCAGCCATCCTTTTGGTCAGAGTAGTAATCAGAATTTTGTTGTGCTTTTCCACTTCCTGATTGACTTCCGAGATCAAATCATCAATCTGCCCCTCTACAGGCCGCACATCTATTTTCGGATCGAGGAGTCCGGTAGGGCGAATAATTTGCTCAGTGCGAAGCAGCTCGTGGTCTGCCTCATATTCCGAAGGAGTGGCAGAAACGAATAACATCTGATCGATTTTTTCCTCAAATTCCGTAAAATTCAGAGGCCGATTGTCCAACGCAGAAGGCAGTCGAAATCCATACTCTACCAAAGTGGTCTTACGGGAACGGTCACCTGCATACATCCCTCTTACCTGGGGAATTGTGATATGGGACTCATCTATGATAATCAGGTAATCATTCTGAAAGAAATCCATAAGACAATAGGGTGTTTCTCCTGGCTGCATACCATTCATGTGTCGGGAATAATTCTCTATGCCAGAGCAGAATCCTGTTTCTCTTAGCATTTCTACATCAAAATTGGTACGTTCGGATATTCTCTGAGCCTCAATCAGCTTGTCTTCTCCCTTGAAAAAACGTATCTGCTCCTGACATTCTTTCTCTATCTCCATGCAGGCTCTGTTAATTTTCTCCTGGGGAATAACATAGTGTGAGGCAGGAAAAATAGCAATGTGCTCAAGTGAAGCATACATTTTTCCGGTCAGCGGATCAACCTGTGTAATGCGGTCGATTTCATCTCCAAAAAACTCTACACGAATCAGATAGTCACCGCCCTCTGCCGGGTAGATTTCCACTACATCTCCTCTTACCCGAAAGCAGCCTCTTCCTACGTCCAGGTCATTACGGGTATATTGGATATCGATCAATTCTCTTAATACCTGATCCCGATCCTTCATTTGGCCGGGCCGCAGGGATACGATCATTCCCTGATATTCCTCAGGACTTCCGATTCCATAAATACAGGATACGCTGGCTACTACGATGACATCCTTTCTCTCAGACAGAGATGCGGTAGCAGAAAGGCGAAGCCGGTCAATCTCTTCATTAATGGCCGAATCCTTGGCTATATAAGTGTCTGAGGAAGGAATATAGGCCTCCGGCTGATAATAATCATAGTAGGACACAAAATATTCTACTGCATTTTCAGGAAAAAATTCTTTGAATTCTCCATAAAGCTGACCTGCCAATGTCTTATTGTGGGCAATAATTAACGTAGGCTTATTTAGCGCTGCAATTACATTAGCCATGGTGAAGGTCTTACCAGAGCCCGTGACCCCTAGTAAGGTCTGAAATTGATTGCCTTTTTTAAAGCCTTCAACCAATTGAGCAATGGCCTGAGGCTGATCGCCTGTAGGCTTATATTCACTGTGAAGTTTGAATATACTTTGTTCACTTCCCATAAAATTACCTCCAAAACAATTTTCATTATAGTACATCAGTCAAGGTTTGTACAGCATTTTGCGAACATTCGTTCTTTTGCCTTTGTGATATATAGGAAAAGTACCTGCTTTTCAAAAAACAGGTACTTTTCTATTCATTAAAATGAAAATATGAACGTAAAAAGAAGTTTAAACCCTTCCAGCATAATATCCCCAGCTATTATGCTTTCCCTTAGCTACACTGAATTTTTCCTTTGCTAATCTTTTGTTTATCTGTATCCCCGATATCACTTATCCCGCTCTGCCAAATACTCATCCGCATAGTGGGAAGCAGTTGCTCCATCGGCCACAGCAGTTACCACCTGGCGCAGTGCCTTCTTCCGTACATCCCCTACCGCAAACACTCCGGGAATATTGGTTCTCGTGGTTTCATCAGCAACAATATAACCGGCTTCATCCAACTCAATCTGCCCTTTAAACAGCTCTGTAGCCGGCTGTCTGCCAATGCTGACAAAGACACCCTCAACAGGAATGGTTTCCCTCTCTCCCGTTTTTACATTTTCCAAAACGACACCATTGACTTTCCCATTATCCGTCAAATCAACTACCTTGCTGTTCCAGTGAAAAACTATATTCTTCGTCTCCAGCAGCGGCTCGTGATAGATTTTGGTGGCCCGGAGGGTATCTCTTCGGTGAATCAAATGTACAGTTTCGCAGATTCGGGAAAGCAGCATAGCATCGGCCGCTGCGGTATTCCCTCCACCTACTACAGCCACCGTTTTCCCCCGATACATCATACCGTCACAGTGAGCACAATAGCCCACCCCACGACCTACCATGACATCCTCTTTCTCTATTCCCATCTTACGGGGATTTGCTCCGGTAGAAATAATGACCACACGACTTTTTATCATACCGCTGTCTGTTTCTATTTCTTTGATCGCTCCTTCCAGCTTGACTGCAATCACCTCAGCCAGTTCTGTCTTTGCCCCAAATCTCTCTGCCTGCTGCTGCATTTTCTGCGCCAGAGTAAATCCATCTACTCCCTCTTCAAATCCGGGATAGTTATCGATCTGCATGGTTAAGGCCATCTGTCCACCAGCAGACAGCTTTTCTAAAACTACTGTATCCAGACCGGCTCTGGCGCAGTAAAGAGCTGCCGTATATCCTCCCGGACCGCCTCCAATAATTACAACGTCATAAGTATGCTCCATTTGATTTGTCCTCTCTTATTTTCACTATTCTCCAAGATGCTCCGCTATAAAGCTATCTATCTTAGCTTTAGAATCGGGAGCAACAATTTGGCCTGCCGGTTCTCCATTTTTAAAAACCATTATGGTCGGAATAATTTCTACCTGATATCTCTCTGCCAGCTCAGGCTCTTCATCGATATTGACCTTTGCAATCAGGAGCTTATCTCCATATTCACTTCCTATTTTCTCATAGGCTGGCTCGATTCTGCGGCAATAGGTACACCAGGGTGCCCAGAAATCCACTACTGCAGGCCGATGCTCTTCCAAAATCTGCTGATTAAACTCTTTGCTTGTTAATGCTTTTGCTGCCATATTCTATTTCCCTCCATTTTTTATTTTGTCATCACTTCTTTTTTAACCGTTGTATACTGTAATGATGTTAGGGTCAAAAGCCCCTAACTATGATACCTACGGATTGTTACATACTTCGTACTCCCACAATCCTGCATCCTGTAATAGTAGTATAGCCATATCTTTTCCTGTTTTCTGTGACCTTATCACTCTTTGATAAAATAAAAGGACTGCTGCAAAATTCCTTGTCTAAGGCTTTCACAGCAGTCCCTTCAGATAAAAGTCGTCATTGTTAGAGGAGCTAACATTTCCCAATCAAGCAAAGTCACATCACCTTCTGAATCCTTCTGTTTTCGAAGGTTTACTTTACAAAAGATATGTTACCTTAGTTTGTGGCATATGTCAATATCTTTTTGACTGATTTATTATAACTATTCAGCTTTTTTCACATTTTCACCGGAAAAATACTGAATGGCATTTTCCAACTGATTATCCGTTTTGTCCACATAATAGCCTTCTGTGTCAAATTCTATCTCAATATCCGGTACTATCCCCTTTTCGTGAATATCATTTCCGTTGGGTGTGTAGTATTTACTTACTGTCAGCTTCACTGCAGAGCCATCCGAAAGAGAAATAATCCGCTGTACAATCCCTTTACCGAAGGTGGTCGTACCCATGATCGTACCCACTCCGTAATCCTGAATCGCTCCTGCCAGAATTTCCGAAGCGCTGGCACTGTAGCCATTTACCAGAACCACCATAGGAACATCAATTTGATGATTGCCATCACAAGTATATTCCTCTCTTTCTCCATACTTATCTTCTGTATAAACAATCAGTCCCTTTGGCAAAAGCATCCGGGCAATTTCACACACCGTAGACAGATTTCCTCCCGGATTTCCCCGCAGATCCAAAATCAATCCGGTCATTTCTTTTCCTCTGCATTCGGCTAATGCTTCCGCAAATTGATCCGTTGTTACATCATCAAATTCCGTAATCTGAATATACCCAATCTTATTCTCTTTCATTTCCCATTCAACCGTGGGACTTTCGATCTTTCTTCTTTCTACCGGAATATTGAGATAATCACTTTCGCCTTCCCTGATCAGCGTCAGGGTTACTGTGGTTCCCTCTTCCCCCTTAATCAAGGTCACGATTTCTGTGGTTTCCATTCCCTGTGCCAAAACACCATCTACTTCATAGATAATGTCCCCTGCTCTAAGTCCTGCCTCTTCAGCAGGGGTATTCTTAATAATCCCGCTGATCGTACAAAATTCATCCATGGCTCCCTTGGAAATGTATGCTCCTATGCCATAATAGATCCCCTCTGTCTTTTGTTGGATTTCTTCCAGCTCCTGAGCAGAATAATATACTGAATAGGGATCCCCCAGAGCACTGACCATCCCTGAATAAAGTCCATTTTCCATGGTCGCCAAATCAGTACCGGTTAAGTAGTATTTATCAATGGTATCCTCAATCACCTTGATTTTTGCCGTGGTATAATCGCTTAACAGCTCTGACTGCTCTTTGCCATTTGCAATCTGCTTCGCTTCGTAAATTCCATAAACCTGCTTCCCCACATAGAGACAGCCCAGCAATAATACAGCAAGAAGCAGGCCGCTCAACAGCCCACTCCAATACCCGTTTTTTTCCTTTTCCATCAGTAAGTGCCTCCTGTACTACCGTACATTCACTTTATTATCACTATATGCCCCTTTCCTTTCAGGAATACATTCCTTTGGGCAAGAGACATTTCTTTCTCCTACCTGCCCAAATAACTGTTAGGGTTAACGTATTGTCCATTCAGACGTACACCAAAATGCAGATGGTTTCCGGTAGAGCGCCCGGTAGTTCCCACTGCTGCAATCTTATCTCCCATAGACACCGATTGCCCTGCTGATACATATAGTGCTGATGCGTGCATATAAATCGTATACAGGCCGCCGCCATGGTTGATCATAATGTAATTTCCCATACTGCTGTTATAATCTGATGCTACTACAACGCCGTCATAGGCTGCCAGAATGGGAGAACCTGCCGGTGCTGCCATATCGATTCCGTTATGGAACTTCTCTACCCCCAGAGTAGGATGGATACGCCAGCCAAACTCATCAGAGATTCTGGTATAGGAAGGACAGGGCCATTTGAACATACCGCCATCATAAACAGGGGCATTGGCACCATTCAGCAGCTTCATCTCTTCCTGTACTGCTTTTTCCAGAGCTGCAATGGTAGCATTTTCCGCAGCAATATCTGCTTCATATTGACGGATTGCCTCCTCCTTATTACTGATATCCGTTTCGTAACCGACAATCTCTTTTTCCTTCGTTGCAATCAATGTTTCCAGATTAGCCTGTTCCTGCTCTACTGAGACTTTGGCTTCCTGCAAAACGGCCTCTTCCTCTTCCAGCTCTGCTTTACAAACCTCGATCAACTGTCGGTTCAACTGATATTCCTCCAGCTTCTGTCGGTCATAGGCAGAAATCGACTCAATATATTCAGCCTTGTTCAATAAGTCAGAGAAGCTGCTGGCTCCCAGCATCATTTCAAAGTAGAATTGATCCCCCTTTTCATACATAAATTTGATTCGGGTCTTCATCTCCTCATATTGTGTCTCTTCTACTGCAATTGCTTCTTCCAGCTCTGCCTTGGTAACCCTGATTTCTTCCTCTTTTTCTGCAATCAGCGTTTTCAGTTCCTGAATCTTATTTTCTACACTGGTAAGCTGACCGTCCAGTTCCTTCACATAATTAGACAGGCTGTTTTTTGATTTTTCCAGCTCTGCTACCATAGCCTTTACGTCACTGAGGCCGGACTGCAGTTTTTTTCTTTCCTCCTGTGCCTGGGCAATCGCCTCCTTCTTCTGACGTATACTCTCTTCCAACTGGCTGGTCGCCGAAACTGCCACCGGTTCCGGTAATGCTACTGCAAGAATTCCGGCAACTATAGCCAGACTGATCCATTTCCTTAATTTTCTCATAATTCCTCTCATTCTGCTGCCTTGGCCGCATTTAATCCCAGGGCCTTTGCACATCTCATTCATCCATTACATCGTTGCTGTATATCTCCTGCATCATACGTGCAGATGTTTTCTTACTGTAGTAAAGCTCCCCATGAAGCCAATGCCAATCCCCACTCCTAGTGATACAGGAATCAGCGTGGAAAATATTTGCTCCACCGGTAAAAAGTTTAACAGGGTTGACAGCATAGTGAAGCGTTCTACCACATATTCAATTACCGTACTGTAGATTGCATAAATCATTCCCAGAGGAATGCAGGCTCCAATAGCTCCAATGACCATCCCTTCTATGACAAAGGGAGAACGGACAAAAAAGTCTGTGGCACCAATATATTTCATAATATTGATTTCTTCCTTACGAACCTGAATTCCAATCATTACCGTATTGCTGATCAGGAAAATAGACACTGCCAAAAGGATGCCTATGATCCCTACCGAAACATAGCCAATCAACGCATTCACTCCGCTAAGGGTAGATGCAGTCAGTTCTGAACGGTTTACCTGCCGGATACCTTCAATAGATTCCAGGTAGGTAACCAGACTTCCCTGAAGGGCTACATCAGACAGATAGATCTCATAATTAGAGGAATTGGCCAAAGGATTCTCTGTAAAACCTGCAGAATACTCCTCACCGAAATAATCATCCTTAAATGTTTCCCACGCTTCATCTGCGGAAATATATTGGACTTTAGCCACCTCTGTACGTTTGGCAATCAATTCTCCAATTTCCTGAACTCTTGCCTCAGATAAACCCTCATCAAAGAATACGGTTACCGAAACCCCCTGTTCTGCGGTTTTAACAATATGCTGAAAATTCATCACTACCGCATAAAATATACCAAAAAGCAGCAAGCAGGCGCTGATGGTCGCTATGGAGGCCAGAGAAAACCATGCATTTCTAAAAATATTACTGATTCCCTGCTTAAGGGTATAGAAAAATGTACTAATCCTCATCGATATAACCACCTTTTTCTTCGTCGCTTACAATCACACCTTTTTTCATAGTAACCACCCTCTTTTGCATCTCATTAACGATTTCTCTGTTGTGGGTTACTACCAGAACGGTGGTGCCTTTTTTATTGATCTGATCCAAAAGCTTCATAATTTCCCATGAATTTTTCGGATCCAGATTACCTGTAGGTTCATCACAAAGCAAAATAGGCGGACGATTGATCAATGCTCTTGCCAAAGCTACCCTTTGCTGTTCACCGCCCGAAAGCTGCTTGGGTCTGGCCTTATATTTTCCTGCCAGTCCTACCACCGACAAGATGGAAGGAACGTTCTTTCTTATTTCCCTTGTAGGTGTCTGAATCACCCTCTGGGCAAAGGCCACATTCTCATAAACATTGCGATCCTTCAGCAGACGGAAATCCTGGAAAACCACTCCCAGATTTCTTCTGTACTTAGGTACGTTTCTTCGCTTCAGATCCACCAGGTTCTGGCCGTTCACATAAATGTCTCCGCCGGTAGGCAGAAGCTCCCTCAGAAGCAGCTTAATCAGGGTAGATTTACCGGAGCCGCTGTCTCCCACGATAAACACAAATTCTCCCCGTTTAATCGTCAGATCCACTCCCGTCAAGGCCGGGGCTCCGGTGGCATAGGCTTTGGTAACCTTTTCTAATACGATAATATTTTCTTCCGGTATTATTTTGGTTCTGGTTCTCTTAAATAAGGCCACTGTTTATACTCTCCTAATATTCAAAACTCTCCATGTACTTCATATACTTTACAACCATCAGTGCAATCTTAAAGGTGATGGCATCCTCAAACACTCTCAAATCCAGGCCCGTAGTCTTCTGCAGCTTGTCTAATCGATACACAAGCGTATTCCTATGAATAAAAAGCTGCCTTGAGGTTTCAGAAACATTCAGGCTGTTTTCGAAAAATTTCATAATAGTGGTTAAGGTTTCTTCGTCAAATTCATCCGGGCTTTTCCCGCCGAAGATTTCTTTGATAAACATTTTGCATAGGGGAATGGGGAGCTGATAAATCAGACGTCCTATTCCCAATTCACTGTAGGCGATCACACTTCGTTCATCAAAGAATATCTTTCCTACATCCATAGCCATCTTGGCTTCCTTATAGGAGCGGCTTACTTCCTTAATTTCTTTGACCACCGTTCCGTAGGCTATCCTCACCTCTTTGGCTCCCTCTTTTTCCAAAAAAGCCTGATAGGAATAGGCGGCTCTGTCCATCTCACTATTATTGGCAGTGTCTTCTACCTCTTTGACCACAATGACATTATTCTCATCCACTGCAGTGATGAAATCCTTCCCATTGGTTCCGAAATTGCTGCGCATAAGCTCCAACAGGTTGGTATCTCTTCCCGTTATTCCCTCAATGACCATGGTAACACGCTTTGCGTCCGGCTGAACGTGTAACTTTTTGGCACGACTGTATATATCTACCAGAAGCAAATTATCCAATAGAAGATTCTTAATAAAGTTGTCTTTATCAAACCGTTCCTTGTATGCCACCAACAGATTCTGAATCTGAAATGCAGCCATCTTGCCCACCAGATAAACATTTTCTCCTGCACCCATGGCAATCAGTATATACTCAAGCTGCTGTTCATCATATATTTTAAAATACTGATCTCCCGCAACCTCCTGGCTGTCTGCCGGAGATTTGGCAAACTCCAGTGCGGTAGATGCGCGTTTGGAAATCTCCGGCGCCGTTTCTGCAAGAGTTTTTCCTTCCGCATCTACTACGCATAATTCCACTCTTCCAATTGCTTTCAGGCCTTCTATGGTATTTTGCAAAATCTGATTGGAAATCATCTTCCCTTCTCCTTTTCCTTGAATTTATCAGGAAAGGCATCCCCCGCCATCCCGAACTCTTGGACAAAATATACAAAAGATATCTGCCCTCTGTTTTCTGCTAATAATATACCCACTTACCATTTTAAAAGAAAATACCAAAAAAATCCATAGTAATTTGGTGATATTTTGTAATTTTTGTCATATAAAAAAGAAGTCAATGAAAGAACACATTCCTCCCCTGACTCCTTTATCGTTTCTCCTCTTCCTGCTCCTCTTCGAATCGGTGAATTTTTTTGTGTAAGAGCTTCTTATAGATCAGCTCTGAAACCTTATCTCTCCAACCTCCTCTGTCATTCTTCACCAGAGTTTCCGGCAACGTCAGCCAAACCGAACCGTTCAAATACCGATGATAGTCATACATCAAATGTATACCTTCCGGATAAGGCAGACGGGACAAAATAACCTTAGGGGCCAGAGCATTGATTGCATTAATCAGTCCATCTTTATTCTCCACGTAATGATCGGTGGTATCCCTTCCTGCTACAAACAGATTGCTTTGCAAAAGCCGCAATTCTTCCTCAAAGGCCTTCAGTCCCTCTTCCTCTTCGGCCAGCAAAAATGCGGGAGCCTGACGCCGTACCAGAATTTTCAGAAACTCTTTGAGATAAATATTTTCCTTCACTTCCCTTACTCTGCTCTGAGTGGCAGCCCCCGCTGCCTTAAGCAGTCCTACATCTTCGCAGATAGTAAGATCCAATTCATTCCACCACTTCTGCTGCTCTTCATCTTCAGAAGCCTCCAGCAGCTTTTTGGCTGACACATAGGCAATCGTATTCAGTCCGCCCTGATCCAAGTAACGATCACTTTGCTTTAACGCTTCTCTAAGCCCTACATCGGTCAGCGAAATCCCCAATAACTCCATACCTTTTCCTGCTATTCCCTTCCGGGAAATTCTTTTCTCCTTTAACTTTTATCAAAATCAGGAATAAATTTTTATTAGTATAGCAAAAAAGAAAAGAAATTTCAATTAAAAGCCTTTGTTTCTTACAGGCTCTTAAATGTTTTACCTCAATATAAATGATACCAGGGTCAAAAGGTCTGAACCTACATGAGCTTGCTCAAATGTGGGTGAATGTCCTTGAGACCCGCCAAAATATGAGCTTAAAAGTGGGGCGTAAGCACCACGATATGCGAATATTTTGCAG
>SFDP01000034.1 GCA_004558185.1 Lachnospiraceae bacterium
AAGAAATTCAGGCTCTTGCAAAAGAAAACGGTATGGAGGATTTTTCCGTGGACAGTGCAAAAGCCTATTACGAACAGTTTCACAAGGAAGGGGAGCTTTCGGATGAGGAGCTGGACAATGTAGCGGGAGGAGCCTGCTATATTGATGATGGGCGTATGGTGACTACAGTATTCAATGATTGTAAGTATTTTGCCTGTAAGCATTGTGGAAGTACCAACCGTAAAATTCCCTACGGTCATTATTCGGACTGTCCCTTCGCCAAAATGTCACCTCTATCTGAACAAGTGGAGATAAATGATGAATTAAGAGGATGTTCAAATTGTAAATATATGAGTTATGAAAAAGGGCTTTGGCTATGTAACAAGCCAAACAATCGAAGATCATAACAGGAAAAGAAATAAACAATTGCAGAATTGGTGAAAAGCATGAAGACGGCAAAATCCTCAAAGGAACTGATGGAGTTAGCCAAAGAGGCAGAAGAGAAAACTACCCTTGAGCAGGCAGAGGGGTGTAATGGCAGACTTCATCTCGCTGCGAAAGAACTTTCAGATGAGGAAGTAGACTGTGCAGCAGGTGGAAGATACCGAACAGCAAATGACCATAAGCTGACCACAATGGAAAACGAATGTGAGTTTTTCATTTGTAAAAGCTGTTGGACCCAAAATGGGCAGGGGCATACTGTAAGATGTCCATATGAGGGTCTCTACACCTGTTTGGCCTGCAGATATTGCAGCTATGAAAACGGCTTGTGGATTTGTGGTCATAATTAAAATCGGAAATACTACAGGGCATACAAAATTCGGTCGGCTATTTAAACGGAATTTTGTATGCCTATGTGTGCAAGTATATGAAATGATGAAACATAAGAAAAAGGGAGGAAGTCGATGGATAATCAGATTTTCAGGAAGAAGAATATAGAGCGGGTTTCCTCTCCCGAGCAGCTAAACGATTATGTTCGCGTATCAAATCCTGGTGTGTGGATGGTATTGACAGCAGTCATTGTTTTACTGTTTGGGATATGCTCCTGGGGAGTCTGGGGGAATCTGGAAACGATTTTACATACTGTATGCATCTGTCAGGATGGCAAAATGATCTGTTATGTTTCTGATCGTGAAATTGACTCAGTGAAGTCGGGGATGACGATAACGGTACAGGAGAAAAAGTATACGATTTCGAGTATTTCTGAAGTGCCGGTAGAGATTGATGAAAAAATGGATGCCTATGCGTTATATATTGGAGGGTTTAAGGCTGGAGACTGGGTATATGAGGTCATTACGGATACAGAGCTTTCAGACGGTACCTATGAGGCAGAAATCGTAACGGAGAGCATACATCCGATTTCGTTTTTAATGAATTGAGGGCAGATACATGAAGAAGAAAAAAGCAGCGATTAAAAAGCCCATTACAACAGGGGTTTGTAAGGTTCCTGTCATTATGCAGCTGGAAGTGCTGGAATGCGGAGCAGCTTCTCTGGCGATGATTATGGCATACTATGACAAATGGATTCCGCTGGAACAGGTACGCTCAGACTGTGGGGTTTCACGTGATGGATCAAATGCCAGAAATGTTCTGCGGGCGGCAAGAAGCTACGGTATGGTAGCAAAGGGCTATCGGTATGAACCGGAAAGCCTGAAAGCAGAGGGAAGGTTTCCCTGCATTATTCACTGGAATTTCAATCACTTTGTAGTGTTGAACGGCTTTAAGGGAGATAAGGCGGTCATCAATGATCCTGCCCGGGGTGTTATATCCGTTTCCATGGATACCTTTGATCAGAGCTTTACGGGAATCTGTCTGATGATGGAGCCGGGGGAGGATTTTGAACCGGGAGGAAAGCCTAAATCCATGCTTGCCTTTGCGAAAAGCAGATTAAAAGGAGCCGGAACAGCAGTGGTATTCGTGGTGATAACGACCCTGATTTCCTCTTTGATCGGAGTTATTAATCCGGTCTTTTCAAGAATTTTTTTGGATCGTCTGTTGACCGGTCAGAATCCGGACTGGTTCCCTCCGTTTATTGTGGCACTTTCATTTTTTAATATCCTGCAGCTCATTGTGATCTGGATAAAGACTGTGTATTCCCTGCGTATTAACGGAAAGATAGACGCTGTAGGCAGTGCTTCCTTCATGTGGCAGATCCTGCGAATGCCGATGGAGTTCTTTTCTCAGCGTATGGCAGGAGACATACAGCAGCGCCAGTCTTCTAATGCACAGATTGCGCGAAGTCTTGTAGACGCATTTGCACCTCTTGCCCTGAATACGATTATGATGTTTTTTTATCTGATCGTAATGCTGCGCTATAATGTAATGCTTACGGTAATTGGAATAGTTTCGATTTTTCTTAATTTGATTGTTTCCCAAATTATATCCCAAAAGAGAATCAATATTACCCGTGTACAGATGCGTGATTCCGGAAAGCTGGCAGGCACAACAGTAGCAGGGATGGAGATGATAGAAACAATTAAGGCCAGTGGTGCAGAGAATGGATTTTTTGAAAAGTGGTCAGGCTATCAGGCAAGTGTAAATACGCAGCAGATTAAATTCCAAAAGCTGGAACAGGTTTTGGGTATGATTCCGTCTCTGGTCAACAGCCTTACCAATACGGCAGTTTTAATGCTTGGCGTCTGGCTTACGATTCGAGGTGAATTTACGGTGGGTATGATCATGGCATTTCAGGGATTCCTGTCTTCCTTTACCTCTCCGGCAATGACCCTGATTCAAACCAGACAGATGCTCCTGGAGATGCGTACGCAGATGGAGCGTGTTGAAGATGTAATGAACTATCCAGCTGATGTTAATTACCGGGATGATGCGCTATCCGATGATGCGGAATACGGTAAGCTATCCGGCTGCATTGAGATGAAGCATATAACCTTTGGATATTCAAAGCTGGGGGAACCCCTGATCGAGGATTTTAACCTCTCATTGAAAACAGGAAGCCGCGTTGCATTAGTGGGCAGCTCAGGCTGTGGTAAGTCTACAATTTCAAAGCTTGTTTCCGGCTTATATAAGCCCTGGAGCGGAGAGATTTTATTTGATGGAAAGCCGATGGAGCAGATTGACCGCAGTGTATTCACAGGCTCCCTTGCCGTTGTGGATCAGGAGATCATTCTCTTTGAGGGTACGATTGCCAACAACATCAAGATGTGGGATGCCTCCATCCAGGATTTTGAGATGATCATGGCAGCACGGGATGCACAGCTGCATGAGGATATTATGCAAAGAGAAGGCGGATATCAGTATAAGATCATGGAGGGAGGGAAGGATTTGTCCGGCGGTCAGCGTCAGCGTATGGAAATTGCCCGGGTACTGGCACAGGATCCTACGATTATTATTTTAGATGAAGCGACAAGCGCGCTTGATGCGAAGACGGAAAGTGAAGTGGTAGATGCCATTAAAAACAGAGGAATTACCTGCATTGTAGTAGCGCACCGCTTATCCACCATTCGTGACTGTGATGAGATTATCGTAATGGAATACGGGAAGGTTGTTGAGCGAGGCACACATGATGAGCTTTATGCAAAGGGAGGCATTTATACGAGTCTTGTCTCCAATGAATAACAGACAGGAGAGGAAAGCATGGGATGGTTTGATGAACAGATAAAAGAGAGAAAAAGAAATGACGATAGTGTTTTTACCGAGTCCTTTGTCAATATCGCAGGAGCAATCATGGGCAGAAGGGTGTCAGATGCGTTAAATGATGACCGCACCATTACCCAAAATGCCATTGATGAGATACTAAAGTACTATCATGTAAAGAGCAGAGAGGTGCCGGATAATCTGAAGGATATGAACGATCAGTTGGAATATCTGATGCGTCCCCATGGGATTATGCGGCGCACGGTTAAGCTCTCGAAGGGGTGGTACCAGGATGCGATAGGCGCAATGCTTGGAATGATGAAAGAAGACGGGCGTATTGTGGCTCTGATTCCGGATGGCTTGTCAGGCTATCGCTACCATGATTTTAAGACAGGAAAAAGAGAGAAAGTAAACAAACAGAATGGTTCTCTTTTTTCGGAGGATGCCATTGCCTTTTACAAGCCCTTTCCGGCAAAAAAGTTGGGTATTCCTGCGCTGATGCAATATATAGTCCATACTCTCAGTCCATCGGATTTCATTCTGATAGTTCTGTGTGCCTTTGCAGCCTCGCTGCTTGGAATGTTTATGCCCAGATTGAACAACATACTATTCAGTACGGTAATTACTTCCGCAAGTATGCAGCTTTTGTATGCAGTTACCATATTTATGGTATGTGTGTCGATCAGTACAATGCTCATGGGAGCAGTGAAAGCATTGGTGTCGGCCCGCATCAAAACCAAAATGGAAATCTCAGTTCAGGCAGCAACCATGATGCGTATATTGTCACTGCCGGCTGATTTCTTCAAGGAGTATAGCTCAGGTGAACTTTTTATGAGGGCGCAATATATCAACCAGCTGTGTAACCTGCTGGTTTCGGCAGGGCTTTCCACCGGACTGACCTCCCTCTTTTCTCTGATCTATGTTTTACAGATTTTCAAGTATGCTCCCGGCCTGGTTATTCCTGCCCTGGCTGTGACTGGGGCGACGGTTCTTCTTACCATACTTTCTTCGCTGATGCAGATGAAGATCAGTGAAAGGCAGATGGAGCTTTCCGGCAAGAGCACGGGTCTGTCCTATTCCCTGATTACGGGTGTCCAAAAAATAAAATTGTCCGGTTCCGAAAAAAGAGCTTTTGCCAAATGGGGAAATCTATATGCAAAGCAGGCACAGCTTTCCTACAATCCCCCCACCTTTATCAAGCTGAACAGCGTTTTGAATATGGCGGTTTCATTGACCGGTACGCTGGTGATTTATTATGGGGCAGTAAAAACACAGCTTTCGATTGCAGATTATTATGCATTCAATACCGCATATGGAATGGTTTCCGGAGCCTTTATGACTTTGGCGGGTCTTGCGCTTAGTATTGCACAGCTTAAACCAATTCTTGAGATGATTAAGCCTATTTTAGATACTGTTCCCGAATTGTCGGCGGATAAAGAGGTTATCACACGCCTGTCGGGCAGCATTGAGCTGAACAATGTCTCCTTTGGTTATTGTGAAAATATGCCCCTGGTTATAGATGATCTTTCCCTGAAGATACGTGCCGGTCAGTATGTGGCCATTGTGGGAAAGACCGGGTGCGGAAAGTCTACCCTGCTGAGGCTTTTGCTGGGATTTGAACGGCCGCAGAAGGGAGCCATCTACTATGATGGTAAGGATCTGAACAGTATTGATTTAAAATCCTTACGCCGTAAAATGGGTGTGGTCATGCAGAATGGGAAACTATTCCAGGGAGATGTTTATTCGAATATTGTTATTTCTGCACCGTGGCTGACCCAGAAGGAGGCATGGGAGGCAGCAGAGCTTGCCGGGATTGCGGAGGATATCCGTCATATGCCCATGGGGATGAATACACTGATTTCTGAAGGAACCGGAGGTATTTCCGGTGGTCAGCGCCAGAGACTGATGATTGCAAGAGCGATTGCACCAAAGCCCAAAATCCTGATGTTTGATGAGGCCACAAGTGCTCTGGATAATTTGACACAGAAAAAGGTTTCGGAATCTTTGGATACATTAAAATGTACCAGAATCGTAATTGCACATCGCCTCTCTACCATCAGGCAGTGTGACCGGATCATTGTGCTGGACAAGGGTAAAATTATTGAGGACGGCAACTATCAGGAGCTGATCGATAAAGGAGGATATTTTGCCCGGCTTGTGGAACGCCAGAGGCTGGATAATACCTCACAGATGGAGGCAGTACAATAGGTACTGCCCTGCCCAAAATCAATATAACGGGGCATCTAAATATCAAAAAGGGAAATGGAGAAATCATATCGTGACCAGAAAAGAGAGTAATATACTATTGTTTTCCATTACGCTGTGCTGGGCTTCATCATACATATTTATTAAGGATCTGCCGCCGGATTTTTCGTCCTATGCCTACCTGACGCTGACGGCTGGGTTAGCCGGTATCATTCTGCTGGCAGTGTTCCATCGTTCTTTAAAAAGGCTAGACAAAAAGACGATTTTTCGGGGGATAATTCTTGCCGCACTGATTGCAGGAAATATGCTGTTGGAGAAAATGGGACTGATGCATATTTCATCATCGACAGCCAGTTTTCTTGCCTCTCTGAATATAATGATCGTTCCGCTCATTCTGCTTTTGCTGCGTAAGTTCCCGACCAAAAACAATGTGTTTGGTATCATCATTATTTTAGGAGGACTTGCCGTATCAAATGGAATTTCCTTTGCGGGCAGCTCTCTGACCGGGATGCTCTATATGCTGGGAGCGTGCATTCTGATGTCCTTGTATACGGTGATAGCCGCAGAATTTACGAAAAAATCGGATCCTTTGCTGCTTAGTGTCCTTCAGATTTGTTTTTCGGCGATTATTGGTTTTATCCTGTGGTTTATCGAGGATCCCTTAACCTTTGCGAATATCACCTGGTCAAAGAGGATGCTTTCCTCTATCTTCATCCTGGCATTCTTTTCCAAGGCGTATGCCTATATTATGCTGATGTATGCAGAAAAATATGCAGATGCAATCAGTGTAACCGTAATTGCTTCTACGGAACCGATCGTTACGCTGACACTTGCACTTTTGATTCCCAATATGCAGGGGGAAACGGAAAACTTTTCGGCGAGAGCATTGGCAGGTGCGGTCGTAATTGCCGTTGGGGCGATTGTAGCAGGCTCCGACTTTCTCTCCTCAAGGAAAAAGGAGAAATCAGATGAAAATGCCATAGAACACGGCTCTGATAAGGAAACACAGGAAGCAGAGGCAGCAGTCCGGCTTAAAGGCAAAGCGGATGAGAAGAATCAGCCGGGTAAAATCAGGCTGTATCTACGGCAGTTTATGCTAAGCATGATACCTTTTGCGGTACTGGGTGCGGCATTTAAGGTTATGGTACTGGTGGAGGGCTTTACAGAAGTGAGACCGGCAAATGCAATCCCTACCGTGGCAGGACTTGCCTTTGGAGCAGTAGGGGCACTTGGATGTGCGGCCGGAAATCTGATTGCGGATTGCTTTGGAACCCTGAATCTCACTTCCCTCCTTGGTTTTGTGGGAAACTTCATGGCAGCATATATCCCATATCGGATGTGGTACACCCTTCGAGGAGAAAAAGCAAATGTTCATACCTGGAAGAATCTGATGCTTTATCTGTGGACTGCCTATGTGGGGGCACTTTCCTGTGCATGGATTTTAGGGTTTGGACTGGAATTTTTCTTTGGTTTATGGATGGATACGGTATATAAATATGTGCTGTTGAATAATTTGGGATTTTCCATAGCCCTTGGACTGCCCATATTTATTCTAATAACATCTGACAGCTTTCTTCTTCCGATGCGTATGCCGTGGAAAGGAGAACAGATAACCGGGGTAAAAAAAAGGAATTGGAAGATTGGTGTTCTGATCGCAGAAACAGGTATACTGACCATAATTATGGCAGGTGTTTACAAAGGCTGCCATTTGTCCAATCAACCGATAATGGGTGTATTGTCAGGGGCAGCAGCTTTACTAACAACGGCTATATGTGTGTGGCCGAGAGAAAAGAGAGAATAAAAAATGGAGCTAAGAGAAGGAAGAAAGGGATATAAGGTCGTTATTTTGCTGCTGGTCATAAATTTTCTTATGTCAGTCGGAATTATCGGCTTTCTTGCAATACAGTATACAGACAGGAGGCAGATCGGCCAAGAAGCCCGGGCTGAGGGCAGTATGCTGACAGAGCAGATGGAAACGGGAAAAAAATATGTTTTGTATATTGGAACCAATGACAAGGATACCTATGAACAGGTGATTTCCACAGAAGAGGCAAGAGAAATAGTCAATGAAATCTGTATAAAATATGTGGATGGCTATACGGCATCTGAGGCCAAAGGTGGATGGGTGGATGAGACAGATACGCTTACGCAGGAAAATACTCTGGTCTATGCTTTTTATGAGGTAACAGAGGAGCAGCTCGTTAACATCATGGAGGAGATACTGGAGGCACTGAATCAAAACGCCATACTCGTGGAAAAACAGGAAGCAATTTACACCTACTATTCGGGCAAATAGGGTTCGTAAGGAGGAAAAACATGATATCTAACAGCCTTAGTATTAAATGGGAGTGGAAGAAGAGCATTCTGCATTTTGTATTATCGGGATGCCTGTTTTTTGTGGTTACTATGCCATGCCGTTATTATTTTGGCCTGATGGAGGTGACGGAAATACGACCGGCAGCCGCCCTTCCGCCTTTTTTTGGCATGATTTACGGGTTTTGGGGAGCATTGGGGTGTGCTGCTGCCAATTTTATTGCAGACATTCTGTCAGGATATTCGCCCGGAATGAGCCTTGTCAGTTTCCCGGTTCAGCTTCTCATGGGAATGCTTCCCTATATGCTTTGGTACAGGTTTCCTGTACGGGGGGAGAAGAAGCCCTCCTTTCCCAAAATGGATACCACTGCCCATGTCATAAAATATATGCTGATTATTCTCATAGAATCTGCATTAACGGCCTTCCTTTTAGGGGTGATTATGAAGGCCTATGGAATCACAGAGGTATTCTCACAGGTTACACTGTTGATGTTTGGAAACAATCTTTGCTTTGGCTATATGCTCGGACTGCCGCTGTTTACACTGATAGCTCTTCGCCGGGGAGAGCCTTTCTCCTTAAATGAAAGAATGATTTTGATGTTTTTGCTCCTGGCTGTTCTTGCAGCATCCCTGACGGGAATTGCAGTTCGCAGGGAAGCACTGGTTGTCTCCAAGGAACGGATTTATGTCTGGGAACAGGTATATGCAAACGTAGCGGTTACCTTAAATATCTTCATGTTTGTAGAGATATTGTTTTTGGCATATATGGAAAAAAAGACCACTGTGCCGATTGAAAGGCTGGCACATCTTGCTGCCGATTATGTGCAGATGGAAAAAGAGAAGCTGGACTCACAGGAATTTATAGATGCCTGTAAGCCATATATGAGTGAGAACAGCGAGGTGGGGAATCTGGCAAAGTCCTATGTCAGCATGATTAGAGACCTTGACTTGTATATGGAGCATCTGACACAGGCCACGGCAGAGAAGGAGCGGATTGAAGCGGAACTGAATGTGGCAAACCATATCCAGTCCTCCATGCTGCCCTGCATCTTTCCGGCATTTCCGGAGCTAAAGGAGTTTGAAATATATGCAACAATGAATCCCGCAAAGGAGGTAGGCGGTGATTTTTACGATTTTTTCATGGTAGATGACAGGCATTTGGCGGTGGTTATGGCAGATGTATCGGGAAAGGGCGTTCCGGCAGCGCTGTTCATGGTAATTGGTAAGACTCTGATAAAGGATCATACACAGCCCCAAAAATCTTTGGGAGAAGTATTTAATAACGTCAATAATCTGCTTTGTGATTCCAACAAAGAAGGCTTATTTATTACCGCCTTCGAGGGGGTCCTTGACCTGACAACAGGACAGTTCTGCTATGTTAATGCAGGGCATGAGCTGCCATACATTTGCAGGAAAAATCAAGACTTTGAGCCATATAAGATAAAGCCGGGGTTTGTGTTGGCAGGAATGGAGGATATGCACTACATGGAGGGCAGCCTGCAGTTGGAAACCGGAGATCGGGTTTTTCTTTATACAGACGGAGTAACAGAAGCCACAAATGCAGCAGATGAGCTGTATGGAAATAAACGACTGCAGGATATTCTGAACCGAAATAAGGGAATGGGGCCGCAGCAGCTGTTGGAAGAGATCAAAAATGATGTGGACAGGTTTGCCAAAGGAGTATCGCAGTTTGATGATATTACAATGCTTTGCCTGGAATATAAAGGGTAGGAGAAGGGCAGAATGAATAAGGAAAACAGGAAAAGAGAGCTTACCATAGAAGCCACTGTCGAGAATCTGGAAAAGGTGACCGCCTTTGTGAACGAAGAATTGGAGAAGCTGGACTGTCCGATGAAGATACAGGCACAGATCAATGTTGCAGTAGATGAGCTGTTCAGTAATATTGCCCATTATGCCTATGCCCCCCGGACAGGGTCGGCAGTGGTGCTGGTGGAAGTGAAGGAAAGTCCACTGGAGGTGGTCATCACCTTTATTGACCGGGGAATCCCTTATGATCCCCTAAAAAGTAAAGAGCCGGATGTGACACTAAGCGCAGAGGACAGAGAGATAGGAGGGCTTGGCATCTTTCTGGTAAAAAAGGTAATGGATGATGTGACCTATGAGTACCGGGATGGACAGAATATTTTAAGAATCAGAAAAAAACTGGAGAGTTGGGAGGACAGTAGGCCGGGGCTCTGAATAGTTACAAAAAAATCATATTTTCTTATGCGGGATTATCTGATATAATAGAACCGCCACAGCGTTGAGCAGAGAAAGATACTGCAGGGCGGCATCATGGAGGATGGTGTGAAAATTAAAAATTTTCACTTATTTATTTGAGCAGTATCGCAAGCAAAGCTTGCGATATGCATGGGGGATAACATGAAAATTGAAAATACGACAAATGGAAACGAAATGGAACTGGCGCTGAGCGGAAGACTTGATACGATCACAGCACCACAGCTTGAAGCAGAGCTAAAAAAAAATATAGATGGAATTACATCTCTGCTCTTTGATTTTTCTGATCTGGAATATCTTTCCTCAGCAGGACTGCGTGTTTTGCTTGCAGCACAGAAGGTAATGAACAAGCAGGGAAGCATGGTGATCAAAAATGTGAATGATACAATCATGGAGATATTTGAGGTGACAGGCTTTGCCGATATTTTAACCATAAAATAGGAATGTTCCTGCTGTAAAGAAGGTAAATGAACGAAATAAACAGCAACGCCCGCAAACATTGATTGCTTGTGGGCGTTGTTGTTAGCGGAGGAGAAGGGATTTGAACCCTTGCGCCGGTGCTACCGACCTACTGGTGTTCGAAGCCAGACCCTTCAGCCACTTGGGTACTCCTCCATTAAATTTAGAAAATCCATTCATATGGACTTATCTATTGTATCGGAAAAATTCTTTTCTGGCAAGAAAAAATTCTAAAGACTGTGAATCAGAGTGACTGTTCAGGATAAAACTTGAGCTTGAGTCTAAAATATTAT
This sequence comes from Lachnospiraceae bacterium, assembly GCA_004558185.1. Classification (GTDB taxonomy): domain Bacteria; phylum Bacillota; class Clostridia; order Lachnospirales; family Lachnospiraceae; genus SFDP01. The sequence goes on from SFDP01000034.1 coordinate 11,082, forward strand.
ATAATAATATAGTAACTATTCAGAGCCATGCAAATTTACATTCTGTGAATGCTTGCATTCAAACAGAATTGTAAATTTATATGGCGAAGTAACCACATGAGCAAAAGGAAAAAGTTCTTTAGATCCCTGTATCATATAATTGCTTACAATAGAATAAAAGGAGGCACCTGGTATGAAAAGAATCGGTATGTTAACAAGCGGCGGAGACTGTCAGGCCTTGAATGCAGCGATGAGAGGTGTGGTTAAGGCACTGACCTGCAGTAATGAAGAAGTGGAAATCTATGGATTTTTAGACGGCTATCGTGGATTGATCTACAGTAACTTTCGAATGCTGACCGGAGCGGATTTTACCGGTATACTCACTAAAGGAGGCACCATATTGGGCAGCAGTCGTACCCCCTTTAAAACCATCAAGGATCCAGATGAGAACGGACTGGATAAGGTAGAGGCAATGAAACAGAACTACTACAAGCTGCGTCTGGACTGTCTGGTGATTCTGGGAGGAAACGGTACTCACAAAACGGCCAATCTGTTAAGAGAAGAAGGCTTAAACGTAGTCACTCTTCCAAAGACCATCGATAACGACCTATATGGAACCGATATGACCTTTGGCTTCCAGAGTGCAGTAAATATTGCTACAGACTGTATCGACTGTATTCATACGACAGCTTCCAGTCATGGCCGTGTTTTCATTGTGGAAGTGATGGGCCATAAAGTGGGTTATCTTACTTTGAATGCGGGGATTGCCGGTGGAGCAGACATTATTTTGATCCCGGAGATTCCTTATGATATTAATAAGGTCGTTGAGGCTATTGAGGCCAGGGACAAACGGGGCAGCCGCTTTACTATTCTGGCTGTGGCAGAGGGAGCTGTCTCCAAAGAGGATGCGGCTCTTTCCAAAAAGGAGTATAAGGAAAAGAAGAAGAATTACAAATACCCTTCTGTCTCCTATGAGATTGCAGAAAAGATTCAGAAGAAGACGGGGAAAGAGGTTCGTGTTACCGTTCCGGGACATACCCAGCGTGGGGGAAGTCCCTGTCCCTACGATCGTGTATTTGCCAGCCGTTTGGGTGCAGAGGCCGGCCGCTTAATCCTGAAGGGAGAATATGGTTTCATGGTAGGCTATAAGAATCGTGAAATCGTGAAGGTGCCCCTGGAGGATGTAGCAGGAAAGCTGAAGATGGTTGAGCCGGATTCAGCAATTATTAAGGAAGCAAAGCTATTAGGCATCAGCTTTGGGGATTAACCAAACTTACGGGATGGGCTGCGGCATTATTTTTATGCGGCGGCCCTCCTTACCCAAAAAGAAGAGGGAGCGAAGAGAATGTCATATACTGCTCTTTATCGTAAATTCAGACCAGACAATTTTAAAGAGGTAAAGGGACAGGATCACATCGTAACCACCCTGAAAAACCAGATACAGGCAGACCGACTGGGTCATGCCTATCTTTTTTGCGGAACCAGAGGAACGGGCAAAACCTCCATTGCCAAGCTCTTTGCCAAGGCAGTAAACTGCGAGAGTCCCACAGACGGCAGTCCCTGTGGGGTGTGCTCGTCCTGTAAGGCGATTGCGGCAGGCGCCAGCATGAATGTAATTGAAATTGATGCGGCAAGTAATAATGGAGTAGACAATATTCGTGAGATCGTGGATGAGGTTTCCTATTCTCCGGCAGAAGGAAAATATAAGGTATATATTATTGATGAGGTTCATATGCTTTCAATCGGTGCTTTTAACGCACTGCTGAAAACACTGGAGGAACCGCCCTCCTATGTTATTTTTATTCTGGCCACTACTGAGGTTCATAAGATTCCCATCACCATACTTTCCCGCTGCCAGCGATATGATTTCAAACGAATCACCATAGATACCATTGCAGCCAGGCTGCAGGAGTTAATGGAGGAGGAGAACATCCAGGTAGAAGAAAAGGCTCTCCGGTTCGTAGCTAAAACCGCCGATGGTTCCATGCGGGATGCCCTCAGTCTTCTGGATCAGTGCATTGCCTTTCATTTTGGTCAGAAGCTGACCTATGAGAAGGTGCTGGATGTTCTTGGCGCAGTAGATACACAGGTTTTCAGCAGATTACTGAGCCTGATTATGACAAAAGATGTTCCGGGCTGTATTGGCCTGCTGGAAGAGATCGTGATGCAGGGAAGGGAGCTGACACAGTTTGTCAGTGATTTTTCCTGGTATCTCAGGAATTTGCTTTTAGTGAAAACATCTGATAATATGGAGGAGATGCTGGATCTTTCTGAAGACAGTCTTAGCCGTCTGCGGGAGGAAGCAAAGGGAGTGGAGGCAGACACTGTTCTTCGCTATATTCGGATTTTTGCCGAACTGGCTTCTCGGATGAAATATGCCATTCAGAAGCGGATACTGGTGGAAGTAGCCCTGATTAAATTGTGCAGGCCAGAAATGGAAATGAATACGGATTCTCTGCTGGATCGTATCCGCAGTCTGGAGGAAAAGGTGGAACAGGGAATCGTAGTGGCAGCTTCTCAACCGCAGGAATACCAAAACCTGCCTGGAAGCGATACTCCCCCTACGCCGCGCAAAGTCCTGCCACAGGCAGTACCGGAAGACATTAAACAGGTAGTAGCCAAATGGCCGGGAATTATGGGGAATGCAACGATGCCGTTAAAGAGCCACCTGAAGAAAGTCAGACTTAGTCTGGGAGAGGGAGGCAGCCTGCTGATGGTTGTTGAGGATGGCGTCACCTTCGATTATCTGGCCAAAAATGAGGAACATAAGGAAGCGGTGCTGCGTTTAATAGAGGATTATCTGGGAAAAGCAGTGGATGTTGAGATCCGGTCTCTGGAGGAGAATCGGCAGTTTGAAGCAAGCTATGTGGATTTAAGTAAAATAATCAACATGGAAATAGAAGAAGAAAATGAGTAACTATTCAGAGCCATGCAAATTTACATTATGTGAATGCTTGCATTCAAACAGAATTGTAAATTTATATGGCGAAGTAACCACATGAGCAAAAGGAAAGCTGCCAAGCAGCAATTTTGCCAATGGGGTTCTGAATAGTTACGAAAATGATTAAAAAGCTGATAAAGCAGCAGGAGGAGAAAGAGAATGGCTAAAAGAGGAGGATTTCCGGGAGGAATGCCCGGAAATATGAACAATCTGATGAAACAGGCACAGCGGATGCAGCGCCAGATGGAGGAGAGCCAGAGAGAGCTGGAAACCAAAGAATTCACGGCGAAGGCAGGCGGCGGAGCGGTGGAGGTAACAGTCACCGGCAAAAAGGTAGTGACGAAGGTAAGCATTTCCAAAGATGTAGTAGACCCGGATGATGTGGAAATGCTGGAGGATTTAATTATGGCAGCTACCAATGAGGCCATCAAGCTGGCGGAAGAAGAAAGCTCTGCCATGATGGGAAGAATGACGGCAGGTCTGGGTGGAGGAATGCCCTTCTAATGGATTTGTACAGTGGACATATTAATCAACTAATTGCAGAATTGGCTTCACTGCCGGGAATTGGTGAAAAGTCTGCCTCGCGGCTGGCCTTTCACTTAATCAATATGCCAAAGGCAAAGGTGGAAAAACTGGCAAGGACCATATTGGAGGCTAAGGAACATGTGCAATATTGTCAGGAGTGCTATACCCTTACCGATCAGGAAATTTGTCCCATTTGTGCCAATGAAAAGAGGGATCATAGCACCATTATGGTAGTGGAGAATACCCGTGATCTGGCAGCCTATGAAAAAACAGGGAAATACGAAGGAATATATCATGTGCTTCATGGGGCTATTTCTCCGATGATCGGTATTGGGCCGGGAGATATCAAGCTGAAGGAGCTTCTGCAGCGTTTACAGAAGGAAGTGAGAGAGGTTATCATTGCTACCAATTCCAGCCTGGAAGGTGAAACCACGGCTATGTACATCAGTAAGCTGATTAAGCCTACAGGTGTAAGGGTTACCAGAATTGCCAGTGGGGTACCCGTAGGAGGAGATTTGGAGTATATCGATGAGGTGACCCTTCTTCGTGCTCTGGAAGGAAGAATAGAATTGTAGGAGGCGGGATATGCAGACAGATAGCTTTGGAAAAACAAAAGAGGGTAAGGAGGTATTTCTTTATACACTGGAAAACAGCAGAGGAGTTAAAGCTACAGTTACCAATTATGGTGCCAATCTGGTCAGCCTTAAGGTACCCGACAGGAACGGGGTTGCAGAAGATGTGGTTTTGGGCTTTGATACACTTCAAGGCTATGAACGAAATCCCAGCTTTTTTGGTGCGCTCATTGGTCCCAGTGCAAACCGCATTGGCACAGCGTCTTTTATCCTGAACCAAAAGACCTACAGGCTGAAAAAGAATAATGGGGAGAACAATCTCCATAGTGATGAAGAAAAAGCCTCCCATAAGCGAGTGTGGGATACCGTCTGCGAAAAAGAAAGCGTGTGCTTTACGCTGCATATGAAGGATGGGGAAATGGGCTTTCCGGGAAACAAGGAATTTAAGGTGAGCTATACCCTGACAGAGGATAACGAACTAAAGCTGCATTACGAGATTACCAGCGATCAGGACACCATTATTAACCCTACCAATCACTCCTACTTTAACCTTAAAGGACATAATAAGGGAACCATTATGGATCATAGAATCACTCTGCTGGCTTCCCACTATACTCCGGCAGACAGGGCTTCCATTCCTACCGGAGAGATCGCCTCGGTAGAGGGTACACCTATGGATTTGCGGTTGGAAACCGTAGTGGGAGATAAGATCGATTCGGATTTTGAGCAGCTTCAGTTTGCAGGAGGCTATGACCATAACTGGGTAACGGACCAATATGATGGCAGGCTGCGCCTTATTGCACAGGTCAAGGCACCGGAAGATTTACGTGTCATGGAAGTCTATACGGATCTGCCGGGTGTTCAGTTTTATGCAGGCAATTTTATCGAAAAGCAGCCTGGTAAAAATGGGGCAGTCTATGATAAACGAAGCGGTTTGTGTCTGGAGACACAGTTTTATCCGGATAGTATTCACAAACCGAATTTCCCCTCGGTGGTATTTGGGCCAAAACGAAAATATGAATCTACCACGATCTACAGGTTTATCTGAATCTATATGATACCGGGGTATCATATAGATCAGGTATCCAAGAGCGCAGTCAGGAAAGTACATTCCTCCCGACTGCGTTATTTTTTTGTCGAAAGAAACTTGTCCTCTGCTGACAGGATTTGCTAAATTACCTTTTTTTTAAATGCTATATTATGATACAGGGGCCAAAGGATTATACGGTTCATGCTTGCATGAGAAAAAACTCAGACTTATTGGCTCACATATACATGAGGAAATTTATACATCATATTATTAGTAAAAGGCGGTGGACAAAATGGCCAGAATGGATCATGTAACACAAATTGGTAAGCCCCAGGAAGCACCGGGACTGTACCTGGAGGACTATGCTTATACCTACTTGAAAAGACAGAAGGACACGAACCAAAAAAAATTCTACCTTTATGGAGAAAGGGAGGGAGGTCAGGAGCTGGAAAAATGGTACATATACGGCATTTCTGACTCTCCTAAGGAGGAAAGCACTTATTTTAAAGACTATTATCCCTTAGGCTTTTTAAAAATAAGAGATGGTGAAAGGATTCTGGTTAATCGCCGGGGTCAGGAAAAAACCCTTACCGGTTTTTATGTTTTCTATGCGCCTAACCAGTCCATGCAGGAATACCTGGTAGACACCAGCCTGGGAGATAAAGAAGAGGACAGGCTGCGTAAGAAGCCTTCAAAAGAAATCCGGGAAAAGAATTTTTATATCCGGGAGAAATTTGTTTTAGCAGGAAAACGAAAGCCGGCTTTATCAGAAAGGCTCTATAAGAAAACACAAAAAAAGGTGGAGCTTGGAAATCTGGTTTTCTATGCAGGCTGTATATTAGCGTTATTCCTTCTGGCAGTTGCTGTTACAGGAGGAAATGGATACCACAAGCTCTCTGCCCTCCGGCAGATGGTCTTACAGACCATGAGCACCCGGACTGCAGAAGAAAGTGGGGAAGAATTTGTGGTAGAAGAGCAAAGAATAGACCAGGATATCTATCAGCAGCAGACGGTTTTGGAAAATGACCTCCCACAGCCTTCCGAAGAAACCCCGCCCGGTGAATCAGTAAGTGAAACAGGCATGGAAGAAACTCAGCCGGATATGCCCAATACCGGAGAGCCAGTACCGAGTGAGGCTCCTACTTCTGAACCTGCCGTTCAGACAGAACCGGCCTCTGATGGAGAATACGAAACCTATATTGTGCAGGAAGGAGATACACTTGCTAAAATCTGTAAAGTGCGCTATGGATCAACTGGAAGAATGAAAGAAATATGTGATTATAACGAAATCAAAAATGAAGATTATATTGCTCCGGGACAAAAACTCTACCTTCCAAAATAAAAATATGTTATAATGAAGCCTTGTAAATATGGTGCTTTCTACCACAAAAGATAGAGGAAGTCATGGCTCAGATAAGAGAATTTGTTCCCCAAAAAGGAAATACAGATAATAAAATGGAATTTGAAGAAAAAATCAAAAAGCACAGGCGTTCACGGATGTTAAAAATAGGAACGACAGTTCTTATTTCGGTACTTCTTGTGACGGGTGTTTATTTCTATTGGGATAATATGAAATACACCTCCTATACTCAGGTCAGTACAGTGCTCCGAACCAGTGCCAGTGACAGTACCTGCCTGAATCATAATGGCAGAGTTTTGACCTATAGTAAAGATGGTATCAGCAGTATGGATGCAAAAGGGAATGTGATATGGAATGAAACCTATCAAATGCAAAGACCCATTGTGCGGACAAATGAAAATGCCGTAGCAGTAGGAGATTACAATGGAAATATAATTTATATCATGAATGAAAAAGGGAAGATGGGTGAGGTAAAGACCAATCTCCCTATACGTGATTTTTGTGTTTCAAAAACAGGAATAGTGGCAGTTGTGCTGGAGGACAGTAAGCTGACCAGAATAAATGTATATAACTCCACCGGTGCCGAATTAGTAAAATCAGAATCGAGAATGAGCCAAAACGGCTATCCTATCGCATTGGCACTGTCTGATAACGGGGAGGTAATGGCAGTCTCCTATTTGTATGTGGACAGCGGAAGCATGAAATCCAGCGTGGCATTTTATAACTTCTCTGATGTAGGCCAAAATAGTGTGGATCGGCTGGTCAGCGGCAATGATTATGCAGACACTGTCGTTCCCTACATAGGATTTTTGGGAAAAGATGCAGCCTTTGCCGTAGGAGACAGCCGAATCAGCTTTTATGGCGGTGAAGAAAAGCCGGTCAGTGTGGCAGAAAAACTATTAAGCGAAGAAATACAGAGCGTGTACGCCCAAAATGAGCATATAGCATTGGTTTATCTGGACACTACCGGTGCAAGCCTTTATCGCTTAGACGTATATGATAAAAAGGGAAACCTCCTGTTCAGCCGAAGCATTGATATAGAATTTCAAAATATTCTTTTGGAAAAGAATTATATCATGGTTTATAACGAACAGGAATGTATAATGTATAGTATGACCGGCAGTGAAAAATACAGAGGGACCTTTGCCAAAAATGCGGTTTTGCTCATTCCTATGGATAAAGGAAGACGCTTTATTATGGTAACTGGCGATTCTATAGACGTGATTGAACTAAACTGATTACAGAAAGAGAAGGATATGAACATTACTTTAATACTCGTTTTTTTTCTACTTGCGGTATGCGGTATCCGGGGCTGCAGAAAAGGAATGACCAAAGAAATCACCGGACTGGTGGCCTGGGCGGTAACCTTATTTGTGATTTCTCTGATTATCATGCTTTATAGCAGTCTGCGGGACAACGAAACCAGAAATACAATCTACTCTATTATTATTTTGATTCTCATTGGCTTGATTTATGGGATCGTTCATTTGCTGTTAAAATCAATTAAGGCAATCTCGAAGCTCCCTGTCTTTCACCTTTTGGATCAGATTTTGGGACTTGTGGTAGGATTGGCGGAAGGAATTGTGATTGTCTGGCTTTTGTATGTGCTGTGCGAAGCAGGTCTGTTTGGTGATTTTGCCGGGATGATTCATCAGGATACGGCAAACAGCCTTGTCTTATCCTGGTTATATAGGTATAATTATTTAGCCAAATGGGTCATTGAACTCAAAATTGTCTAATATCCACCTCACGGTGGGGATTGCTCCCGGTTTTCGCATTAACGGACAATTGACTGCTGCCTCTCTGGAAGTGCTTAAATCAGAAGATACCAGGGCTATGGTAGAGTCTATGGTCAATGACAGGCAGAAGCAGCTTCTGGAAGAATATGGAGAATTGGATCTGTCCTATTCTCTGGAAGATGGGAGTCGCTTTCGTGTAAATATTTTTAAACAGAAGGGTGATTTTGCCCTGGTACTGCGACTGGTGAATACGGTGATTCCCAGTGCACAGAGTCTGGGTGTGCCCTCTTCCGTCTATTGATGATCGGGGCAGGGTGGCAGCCTTTGAGGTTTTACACAGTAATCATGCAGTTCGTAATCTGATTCGAGAAGGAAAATCTCACCAACTGCTCTCTGTTATGCAAATGAATCGTAAAGCGGGTATGATTACAATGGACGAATCGATTCAGCAGTTATTTATGGAAAACAGGATTTCCCTGGAAACGGCTTTCCAATTTGCAGTAGAACCGGAGACCATGAAGGGAAGGCTGTTTTAAACTATCGATTGAATTTAGAATAAAGGCTCAAAGGAATACACAAACCTTTGGGTCTTTATACAGGTTATCCAAAGGATGAGAGTAAACATGATAATCATAAATCATACGCTCTGTCTGTGGATATCAGAATGCAGGTACAAATTCATCAAAACAGTCAGTGATTTTACGTATATGTTTGTAAAACAGATAAAAATAATTCGAATTGAAATAAAACACGAAAAATAGCGAAAAATCACGAAAAAAGTGTTGACGAGATTTAAGAAGAGGAGATATATTATAACTGATCTTACAAGCCTGTGATATGGTTTAACTAGAGAGAACAAGGAAAACGTTTAAATAAGGAAGAACACGGGGATACCGGGGGATTACTACATAAGAATACTGTTTTGCGAGTATGGTTCAAAAGGCCATTGGCTGAAATTATGCAGCGCTAAACAGAAGCATATGGCTTTTTGAACAAGCCTGTTAAAAAGCAGAATCCTCCCATATATCAGAGGAATAAATCCTGGAAGGCCGGAAGGGCTGAATAGGAAATGGAGAAGGTAGCTTTTATATGGATTTCAAACGAAAGAAGATACGAATCGGTGACGTACTCTTGAAAGCAGGTGTCATTACCGAGGAACAATTACAGACCGCCTTGTCCCGGCAGAAGGGAAGTGGACGAAAACTGGGAGAGACTCTGATCGATGAAGGCTTCGTCAGTGAGGAAGAGATTGCCCGTGCACTCAGTGAACAACTGCATATGGATATCATTGACCTTCAAAATGTAAATATCGCTGAGGAGATACTTCAGCTTGTACCGGCTAACGTACTGAGAAAGAACAAGGCAGTTCCTTTTGAGTATGCAAAAGATAATGTAAATGTACTGCGGGTGGCTATGGAAGATCCTCTGGATATGTTTGCCATGGACGATATTACCATTATCACTAATTTGCAGGTGGAACCGGTAGTGGCTACCAGCCGAAGCATCATGCTGGCTCTTGACCACTATTTCGGACAGGAGGATACCCGAGCCTTAGAACAGTACACCAGGGAAAAAGAAATACAGATGGAGGAAGAAGAGGACTCTTACAGCGAGGATATTAATAACTCTCCTATCGTTCAGTTGGTTCGCAGTATGATTGAACAGGCAGTACTCCAGCGAGCTTCAGACATTCATATTGAGCCTATGGAGAGACAGCTTAGGGTGAGATATCGAGTAGACGGTGCGCTTTATGAGAAAGCCACTTACAGCACCAAGCTGTTACCTGCTTTGTCTGCTCGTATCAAGATTATCGGTGGCATGGATATTACTGAGAAGAGAAAGCCACAGGATGGACGTATTACTCAAGTAGTTAACCGTCAGGAATACGATATCCGAGTCTCTGTGATTCCTACGATTTTTGGTGAAAAAATCGTTATGCGTTTAGCAGCCAAAAATTCCTTTGGCAGGAAGAAGGAGCAGCTGGGGCTGAATGCCAGGGATATGAAGATATTTGATCATATCTTGAAAAATCCTCATGGAATTATTTTGGTTACAGGACCCACGGGAAGCGGTAAATCTACGACCATGTATACCGCTCTTAGCGAAATAAATACTCCCGAAGTAAATATTATTACTGTAGAAGATCCGGTTGAAGCCAATCTGGACGGAGTGAACCAGATTCAGGTGAATCCTAAAGCCGACCTGACCTTTGCTACAGCTCTCCGCTCCATTCTTCGTCAAGATCCGGATATTATTATGATTGGAGAGATTCGAGACAGGGAAACGGCAGGCATTGCGGTACAGGCATCCATCACCGGACATCTCGTGATGAGTACTTTACATACCAATTCGGCAGCCAGCACCATTACCCGCTTGATTGATATGGGCATAGAGAGCTTTTTGATTGCAGATTCCATGGTTGGAGTTATTGCCCAGAGGTTAGTAAGAAGGCTTTGTCCTGCATGTCGTAAAAGAAGACGAGCCACTGCGGAGGAAAAAGAACTGTTGAAGATCTCCCATTTGCAGGAAGCAGATATTTATGAACCCTGCGGCTGCGGACGCTGTGAAAATACCGGTTACAAAGGAAGAATCGGTGTGTATGAAATTATGGAGATTACACCCAGTCTGAAAACGATTATCAGCAAGGGTGGAGATGCCGAGGATATCAAGAATCAGGCTCTTAAGGAAGGAATGTATACGCTGAGAATGAGTGCCACAGAGCTGGTACTTGATGGCACTACATCGCTGAGTGAAATGTTGAAGGTATCCTTTGAGGTATAGGGAGGAGAAGGAGGCGGTTTATGCCCGATTATAGCTATACAGCTATTGATAAAAGTGGAATTGAAGTCAAAGGGAGTATCAGCGCTGACAGCAGGGAAAAGGTATTCCGCAAGATAAAGGGGATGGGAATGATTCCCATTGATATTGCTGAACAGTCCTTTTGGAATAAAGAAATTAAATTAAATATGGATCGAAAGCCCAGTCCCAGAGAGTTGAGTGTTTTCTGCCGTCAGTTTGTCAGTATGACCAGAGCCGGAGTTACTATTATCGAGACTATGCGAATGCTTGCCGATCAGACAGAGAATCGTTCACTGAAAAAGGCAGTTGAAGAAGTAAGAGCCAGCTTGGAAAAGGGAGAGGGGCTGGCAGCCTCCATGCGGGAACACCCAAGAGAGTTTCCTTCTCTGCTGGTCAGCATGGTGGCGGCAGGAGAAGCCTCCGGCAGCCTGGACACGGCGATGGAAAGAATGAGTATCCAATTGGAGAAGGCGGCAAAGAACCAGGGAATGATAAAAAAAGCCATGATTTACCCTGCAGTCATTTTCTTTGTAGCAGTGGCAGTAATAGGAATTATGCTGACTGTCGTTATCCCTTCCTTTTCAGGGATGTTTGAAGAGTTGGGCAGCGAACTGCCGGCAATTACGCAGGCAGTTGTAGCTTTGAGTGATTTGGTAAAGGCCAACTGGATGGTATTGCTTTTGACCGTAAGCATTCTGGTAATTGCGTTGAAGGCATGGGCCGCTACAGACAGCGGAAGCTATATTTTTGCAGAATTGCAGTTTCGCATTCCGGTAGTGAAGAATCTGGTGATTCGGTCTGCCTCGGCCCGTATGGCAAGAACCCTGGGAACTCTGATTTCTGCAGGTATACCATTGGTCGAGAGTGTGGAAGTCGTAGCTAAGACTATGGACAATGTATTGATTCGAGATGTCCTGCTGGAAGCTAAGGAAGAGATGATGATGGGAGTTCCTTTGTCGGTGCCTTTACAGGCAAGTGATATTTTCCCTCCGATGGTAATTCATATGATCAGAGTAGGTGAAGAAGCAGGAACTACGGAAGAAATGCTGACAAAATTAGCAGATTACTACGATGAAGAAGTGGAGCTTGCAGTACAGTCCTTAATGGCGGCAATGGAGCCATTGATTATCGTGGTACTTGCGGGAGTTGTATTTATTTTGGTGGCTTCGGTAATCTTTCCTATGGCCAATCTCTATACTACGTTGGATAAGCTATGAAGATAACCTTTTGACTGAAAAAGAGAAGTGAACGAATGAAGGGAGAAGAAGGTTAAAAGAATTCGATTCTTTCAACCCGGGATCCCGGCTGATGCACAAAGTCCCTGTGATTAAAATGCTGCTAAAGCAGCAGAATGAGAGGAAGAATGAAGATGAAGATGAAAAAGAAACAAAAAAACAATAAGGGATTTTCCTTAATCGAGCTCATAGTCGTTGCTGCGATTATGGCAGTGCTGGTTGGAGTTCTGGCTCCAACGTATTTACGTTATGTAGAGAAGTCGCGTAAGTCTGCCGATATTCAGGCATTTGCTTCAGCAATGGGGGCAATGAAGGTGGTAGCGGCAGATCCCGCCCTGGAGCTTGCGTCAGGACAAACAATGACTATTGTATTTTCGAAAGAAACAGAGACAGATGTCAGCTCTACAGCGCCTGATGCCATAAAGAAGGAACTTGAAGCAACAATAGGTAAGGCCTATAGAATAAAGAGTCAGGAATGGGGAGTTGGAACTGTGTCTATAACAGGTACGGTTGGCTCAGGAGGAACTGTTAGCTTTGAGATTCAGGGGAAAACTGATGATATTAGCAAAAATATTGTTGCCAGTGCGGAATTTGGCTCAGATGTAAAGCCAAAGACTACACCGTAACCAGTATGACGGTTCATAAATAACTCGCGATAAACGCAGATTATTTTTTATCTAATCGAGACAAAAGGGGATGGATATTGTTATAACGTTCAGCACACTGTTTATATAAGCTATTGCACGAGATTGTCAGAGAGGAAGCTGCCTGTTTAATTTCATATGAAAAGAAATAATAGTGTTATGGCAACATCATTCATTAATTTGGAGACCTATTTAGATGAAAGGAATTAAAAGCATAAATAATAGAGGATTTTCCTTAGTAGAATTAATCATCGTCATGGCGATTATGGTTGTTCTGGTTGGGATAACTGCGCCCAATTATATGCGCTATGTAGAAAGAAAACGTAAGGATGCGGATATTATGTCCATAGAGGTGGCTATGCACGCTATTGAAATTGTGGCAGAGGATTTACGTTTTGACTTTCAACCGGGGGATACGCTGGGAAGAGCAAGGCTTTATCATGAATATTCTGGAATCAGCTTTAATGAATTTGCATTTCGCAATGGGGCAGATCATCCCCAGAACAGTCTAATTAAACAGGAAATCCTGGAGAATGTTCGTGAATGGGAAATCAAAAGTAGAGATTGGTACCAAAGTGATGTAGTAGTTGAGGGAAAAATTGATGCCAATGGTGGAATAAGATTTACCATACGCGGATCTTCTGCTAACGATATTATAGCTTATGCCGGTTGGCAGGGCAAGGTGAAGGCTGAACAACAGGTTAATGCAATGCCTTAAGGAGCAATGCTAAGTGGTTCTATTGATTAAAGGTATAAGAGAGAAGAAAAAGGATAGACAAAAATGGGCTCTACCGTTCATATATATATCGTGATTTTCCTCTATGGAATCGTGACAGGCAGCTTTTTAAATGTATGTATTTATCGCATTCCCAGGAAAGAAGATATTGTAAAGCGCAGCTCTCATTGTATGAGCTGCGGTACCAAACTGGCATGGAAGGACTTGATTCCCCTGTTCAGTTTTTTGTATTTAAAAGGAAGCTGCAGATACTGCGGCGCAAAGCTCTCATGGCAGTATCCCATAGTAGAACTGGTGAATGGAATTTTATATGTACTGATTTTTATCGTTAAGGGAATCAATCTTATCAGTGCGATTTACTGTCTTTTCGTGTCCGCATTGCTTGTATTGAGTATTATTGACTGGAGGAGTTTTGAGATTCCTGCAACAATCAATGGATTTATTCTGGTTTTAGGGGTTATTCGGTTATTTCTGGATATAGCCCATTGGCAGGAGTATGTGCTGGGATTTTTCAGCGTCAGCCTGTTCTTGTTCGTGATTTATCAGATCAGCGGCGGCCGGGCTATTGGTGGCGGTGACGTTAAACTGATGGCGGCCGGAGGACTTGTTTTAGGCTGGAGGCATACATTATTAGCATTTTTTATTGGGTGTCTTTTGGGCAGTATTGTCCATTTGATGAGAATGAAAATAAGCAAGGTAGATCATGTACTGGCTCTTGGTCCTTATTTATCAGCAGGATTTCTGATTAGTATGTTGGCAGGAGAGAATTTTTTGGACTGGTATTTTAACGTTTTACTTTAATATACGTTAGATTAAGTTGGCAGAAAGGAAGAGACAATGGCAAGTAAGAGGGTTCTTAGCGTGGAAATTGGCAGTTCCATAACCAGGGTCTGTGAGGTGGATTATCGGGTTAAAAATCCCAAGGTATATAATAATTTTATTCTGGATACACCAGAGGGAGTAATGAAAGACGGTATGTTGAAGGTAACTCCCGGTTATATTGCAGAGTTCAAGGCAGCATTGTCTGAGAACAGGATAAAGGCTAAAAAGATTATTTTTTCTATTACTTCTACTAAAATTGCAAGTAAAGAAATTATAATTCCAAAGGTGAAGGAAAACAGGATTGCAGCACTGGTATTATCCAATGCCTCAGACTACTTTCCGATAGATTTGGGAGAGTATCAGTTGGCGCATCTGATACTGGATACGGTCAAAGACGAACTGGGGACAGAAAGCTATAAGGTTATGGTTTTGGCTGCCTCTAAAGCCATGCTGAACTCTTATGGAAAGCTGGCCGAGACACTGGGAATGTCTATTCTTGCCATTGATTACGGCGGAAACAGTCTATACCAGATGATAAAAACAGAATGTGGAGAAGAAACCAGTATGATTATCAAAATGGATGGAGCTGCATCATTGGTAATCGTTACGGATAACCAGTCAATGGTTCTTCAAAGGACAGTATCCTATGGAATTAATGAAATGATTGAAGCCTTTAAGGACTGTATGGGCGAACATTGGGATAACTCTACAGCATTAAAGAAGCTCAAGCAAAGGAATTATTTTGTCCCTCTTGAATCAGAGCTTAGTGCTGAAAAGGAGGAGCAGCCGTCAGGAAAGCCCCTGGCCGAACAACTGGCAGAGGCCTTTTCCGATGCCATATTGGGAATTATCCGAATCTACGATTACCAAAATTCCCGGAATCCCCAAAGGCCTATTACCAAGGTATATCTGACCGGCATGGGAGCAGGAATCAGAGGACTGAGTGATTTATTGTCTAATCAGTTAGGAATTGAGGTTTCTATTCTTAAGCTAAAGGGCGAGTTTCGTTTCCCCAAAAATATTGCTGAAGAGGAGGCTGATGCTTATGCAGGCTGTTTGGGAGCCAGCTTAGCCCCTCTTAGCTTTTCTGCAATTAAAGTTGAAGAAAAGAAAGGGCGAAGAGCAAAAGAGGGAAAAGAGGAGAAGGGCTACGGGGTACCATTCCTTGCAGCCTGCGTTCTGATTTCCCTGATCATTACAGGAGCGGGGGTGGTTCCCTACGGCTTGGCGCTTGTTAAAAATCAGCAAAGAAAAGCTGCTATTGGGGAACTTAGTCAAGTTGTCACGGTTTATCAGGAATATGTGATGACGAAAAATGCCAACAGCTATGTACAGGCAGCCTATGAGTACACAGTTCTCCCCACAGAAAATCTGGTGAATTTCATTGAGGAGATGGAGGTTAAAATGCCAAATGGGATGTACCTGAGCGCTTTTTCTGCGAATAAGACGGGAATATCCTTCAATGTTGTGACCGGCACCAAGCAGCAGGCAGCAGATGTATTGCTGCAGTTAAGAAAGTTTGAAAGTCTCGTGAATGTAAATGTAAATGAGGTTACGGATACCAGAGATGAAGAAACAGAAGGCAGTGTAACTTTTACCGTGACGGCCGATTATGTAAATGCCAAATATGATGAGGTCCAACCTGCAGAACTGACGGTTGAGGAAGAAATAATTGAATTACAGGAAGGACAGTGGGGGGAAGCAGAGTGAAAATTACACAAAGGGATAAAAATTTAATGCTGGTTATGCTGGGGGTAGTCCTGGTCTTTTGCTCTTACTATTTCGGTTTTCGTACTCTCAAAAGCTGGAGACAAGGGGTGGAACAGGAGAACATGGCTTTGGAGGGCCAGATCAGGGTACTGAGGGAGATTTCAGCAGATCAGGAGCAGTATGTACAGGATGCAAAGGAATTGAAAGGGGAGATGGATAAGATTCTTGCCCAGTTTCCGGCGGATATGACAAGTGAAGATATTATTCTTTATATGAGGGATTTGGAGAAAAAAAACGCTGCTTACATATCCAGCATCACCCTGCCGGGACAAACTAATGTTGCGGTTGCTGCAGAGCAGGAGGTAGATGTGCTGAACCAGTATGGAGATATTACAGGAGCGGTAGCAGCTAATTCCTTCGTTAACGATGGCAGTGTGCCGGATACAGCAAATATGTATCTTTCCAAAATTGAAAGTGATGTGGCTTTTTCGGTCAGCTACGGTGGCTTAAAGAATATGATAAGTGATATTACAATGGGACAAGAACGCAAAAGTATAGATGAAATCTCCCTGGTTTTTAATGAGAATACAGGAGACTTATCCGGCTCCATGACGATTAACTATTTCGTTTTAAGCGGAACAGGTAAGGAATATATCCAACCCACTATTACAGGGAACCGACATGGAATTGAGTCTATTTTCGGCAACCTGAAGACCAGAACCGAGGTTACGGGAGAAGATGAGAAATTAGAAGAGATTGAAATGGAGTAAGAAACGGTCGAGGGCAGAAAAAGAGAAGGGGGGATGAATTAGGTGAAACAAGATGATCGGGGCCTAACTTTGGTAGAATTACTGATTGCGGTTGCCCTGCTTGCCATTGTGGTTACTCCTCTGTTTGGAGCTTTTTATGTTTCGTCGAAAAATAACAATAAGGCAGGAAATACGTTTCGGGCGACTACTGTTGCCCAGAACCTGATGGAAAGTATGGAGGGCTATTCTTTAGAGGAGATATGCAGTCAATTTACGAAAACGGATGTGTACAGGCCGGACTTTTTGCTGTATCCGATGACTCCGGGAGATTATTGGGAAACGGATGCCAGTGGGGTCAACCGGATTTCATCGGGACAGTGGAACAATGATGACGGAGAATGGCAATTCGACTTTATCGGGCAAGCAAGTAATCGATATACCTTCTGCATTAAAAATATAACGGAGGGTGGAGTTACATATGATGCGAGGGTGACATTGAATGCTGACGGATATCGCTATTTGACGAATGCAGGGGCATCGGCTGCAGAAAAAGAGGAGGCCAGGAGGACTGCCTATAATGAGGATTATTTGTTTGTTCAGGAAACTATGAATACTAATACGGATGTGATAAGTATATACGCCAGGGAAGAGGACAGTAAGGGAAGAGAGAAATTTGCAGAAAATATACAGCTTTCATCTCAGTATGTTGGTACAGTGACCATAGATGAGATGAAAAGCGATGCTGTGAGAACTTTTCGAATCATTCTTGAAGAGGATAGTGCCACTGGTAAATATAGGGTATGGAACAGGATAGACTATGGTTATCTGATGCCGACAACTGCCAGAGAGTATATATATACGGTGAAAGAGTCAGAGAATCTTCTCGACGATCTGCGCAGTGTATATATTTTATATTATCCAAACTATGATTCTCAACAGGGAGCAATTAAGGATAGATTGGTGATTGAATCACGTGTGGAGCATTCCTTTAATGTGTATTTGGTTAAGCAGGTTGATTCCACACTCAGCAGAAATGAGTTGCTTCTCAAGGAAGCGGATTATCAAATGGAAGTTTGCGTATACGATGTAGCGGTGGATAATGGAAGCGCCAATACTCCAGAGTATAGGGGAGTTCAGCTTCGTACAAATCTTCTTTCCAATATGGCAGAGGATAAGATTAACAAGAGTGTGCGTGATGCCATGGTGTTTAATTACCATAGTCTAAAAGGCATTAATGGTGCAGACCATTCAAACCTTGCTTTAATCAGTGAAGAACATAAAAAAGAGATTATGGGTTTTGTTGATGGCCTTCCTCAATACCTGAGCGGAGAAAAACGTGAAGAAAATGGTATGTTCACCATCACCGTAGAGGTTTATCCATCAGGTACATGGGATCGGAATGATTACTCCGGCAACAATTTATTGGCAGTAATCAGCAGTAATTAAGAAAAAACAAAACAGCCAAGACGAACAGGAGAGCAGTTGATAAAAGGCATGAGAAAGAAGTGGGATGAGAAAAGTAGACCTATAGTAAGAAAAGAGCAGAGCTTATTTGAGAATAATCAGGGCTCGGCAATCCTTATGGTTTTGGTTGCGATGGCTTTCATCGGCATTCTGGCCTCCGTGATCATGTACATTACTTTGGTTAATTACAGGGTCAAGCTATCGGATCAGAAGGCTAAAGACAGCTTCTACTCGGCAGAGCAGGCCTTGGAGGAAATCAAGGCCGGTCTTAGTCGTTATGTAAGCGAGGCTTTTTCAACTGCATACATAGAGGTTATGCAGTCTTATGAGGGAACAGATACAAACAGACAGCTTCGTTTTAAGGAAAGGTACAGGAACCTTTTGAGCAGTTCTTTAAAGAAGGGAACAAACCCTGGACAGTACGATGTAGAACTATTGAAGGGATTCGTCACCGTACCTGCTGCTGATCCTGATACCGAAGGGGTAATAGTTGGAAGTGAAGACCCCAGAATGCTGAGCTATACGGATGGTGTCCGTTTGATGGATATTAAGGTTACCTATACCGATGGAGCGGGTTATGTTTCCATTATTCAGACAGATATCTTTCTGAAAATACCGGAAATCATTCTGGGAAGCACAGCAAAGCTGCCGGAGCTATTGGATTTTACCCTAATTGCCAATGAAGAGCTGACGATATCTTCGGGGAAAAGTATGATTAAGGGAAGTGTTTACGGTGGTTCAAATGGAATTTCCTTGAACGGAGGTACTCAATTGTCTCTGGAGCCTTACCGAGATAGCAATGACAGCCCGGTACCTGTGAGAGTCATTACTGATAGACTGGTTACAGTAGGAGTGGGAAAGATGACTACAGGCTTTACACCGGGAAGTGCTGTGTTTAAAACTGCAGAGGGAGTATCTCTCTGGGCTGATGGTATATTGGTTAATGGAGAAACGACTGTCAATACGGAAAATGTGAGACTGGAGGGAATAAGCTACATTCAGGATGATCTTACGATACAGGGGAAGGGGAACAAGGTAAAGCTGATTGGAGATTATATTGGCTATGGGAATGAGAGCTTAAAAGCAGAGAGCAGCAGTTCCATTTTAATTAATGGAACGAAAGCGACATTGGATATGTCAGAATTAAATACACTTCTATTGGCAGGGAATGCTTATATTGGAACCTCCAAACTGGAGACAGAGGAACTGAATACGGTTAATAAGGATATCCGTATGGGGGCTTCTGTGGCCAGTAAGGCAGAGCAGTTAGCCTATCTGGTTCCCATTGAATGTATCGGTTATGATGTACAGGGAAAGAAGACGCTGATGGGGAAGAATCCAGTCAGTACCAGGGATCAGGTTTACATGGACTTTCAAAACAAGCTGAAACAAGATGAGGATAAGTATTTAGAGGTGAATCTGGACTTAATTACAGATACTCTGGATAAGCCCTTAAGCAATTACGGAGCAAGCTATGAAAAGATATATCAGAAGGTGAACCAGGATACGGTCTGGGTGTATTATTATTTGAACTTTCCTTCAACCAATAATGCAAATCGTTTTTTTCGGGATTATTTTGAAAAATCTCCTGAACAGTTGAAAACCTATATTGCCAACTATGTTTCCGATTTTCAGGTGAATGAGAATCTGTTTACAGGTGAAACGGGAGTAAAAATGGATATTGCGGGCAATATGGTTACGGTTAAACCGGGAAGCGATCCTGTAGGAAAGGATACTGCATATGAATTAATACCTGCTTCAGCAACCGGCTCAGCAGAAGAGCAGATGCGGAAAAGTCAGGAAGCATTGGAGTATGCTAATCAGTTTACTGGACTGTGTAAGAGATTGATAATCGAGTATGCCTCCTTGACAGGAAAAGAATGTAACAGCAGCCTTTTTGAGAATATTATCGTCAGTATGCAGAAGCTGAACAAAGAGTTTCCTAATTCTGAAACAATTTTTGAAAATCCCGGTAATGTGGATATTAAGGCTATGCTGATTCAGGGCAATGATGGCACAATGACTGCTCCGGTTTTGCTCAGTTCAGTTCCGGCAGATGTTCATCTTTTGATAACTGACCGGGATGTAACGGTAGATCGGGATTTCAAAGGGTTGATTATCTCCGGAGGAAAAGTAAAAATTACGGGAAATTGTACAATAGAGGTATATGAGAATATTGTTCAATGTTTTAATGCAGAGTATACAAAGCCAATCAGCGGGGAGAAGGTCAATGTGACAAGTCTTTTTAACTACGGGGAAAAGTCTACTATAGGAACTGCATATACAGAGACGCTGACAGCTAAGGAATTGATCATATTTAAGAATTGGACAAAGAAATAGGAGAACCTGATGAAACAGGATAATCGCGGTACTACCTTAATTGAATTAATTGTTGTGATAGCAATTATGGCTGTTCTTGCAGGTATTCTGATTAATACGACAGGTTTTTTGACCGGAAAGAAGGCTAAGGATTGTGCTTACAGGATTATTGCTGCAATGAGTCAGGTGCGTAACGAAACGATGGGAAAGTCCAAAGGAGGGAATGATATTTCGCTGGCGATCGTTCAACAGGGTGATGAGATTTATGGACGAATGGACTTCAAGGGAACCGTGTCAGAAGTGCTTCTTGGTAAGAGCGGACTGATGGTCGTGGGCTATGACAGTGACGGAAATCAGCTTCCCGTAGAGGGAAGCAATGAATTGGTATACTCCTTTGACCGAGCTACAGGAGGGCTTTACGACCGAAAATGTATAAGCTATTATACGACTATTGTCATTACAGAGGGAAATGTTTCCTGGAGGGTAACAATAGAACCGATTACGGGCAGGACAGCTTACGAGAGAAATTAATGAGGCAGGGGCGACTGCGGCTCAGAATTGATGAGAGAGAATAAATGGGACAAAAAATGGCAAGAGGATACAATAAAGGGATACGTCAAAAGAATGGAGGATTTACTTTGGTAGAATTGCTGGTTACGATCGCAGTCCTCTCAGTTGTAAGTGTGTTTATTTTTTCTATGATAATATCCGGAAGCCATTTTTTTTCTAATGCCAGCATTGAAGTGGATATGCAGACTGAGGCTCAGCTGCTAAAGAATCATTTAAACAATCTGGTCACAGACACTGCCCGTGGAGTATCCTATGATACCACGGGAAAGTATGGTGCTAACGTATTATTAACGGTTTATGGCTCTAATACGATTTCCTATTTGGGCTGGGAGAGTAACACTAGTACAGTCTATTATCTGGAGAAAGATGTGGCAGATGCTGCACCTGCAGCTGGAGGCAGTAGCTACGGGGTTGCTTTGGCTGCTGATGAAATGAATGTGGAGAATTGGCCTGTTTTAGCAGAGTATGTAAGCAGCTTCTCCTGTAATGTCAATAGAGTGGAAGATGATAAACACCCTGTTTTCACCTGTGAAATAGGATTTTCTTATAGAACGTCTACTTATGAAACCATACATTCTATTACACTAAGGAATAAAATAAAACGTTTTAACGATTCAGAGGATTTAGACGATGTCTATGGTGATGAAGTTTTAGAGAATAACAGGGTGACTGGGATTATCTTAACTCCCTATCTGGTAGATACCTACCGGGGAGACTGCATAACCTTCTCTCACCTGGTACAGGCTGTGGGACATCCCGACAAAAGTGTTATTTATAGGGTTTCGGGTGAAAAATCTTCAGGAACACAAATTAGCAATGATGGGGTCTTGACGATAGGATATGATGAAACGGCGGATATAATGACGGTAATTTGTCAATCCAAGGTTAATAATGGGATTTATGCTATGGCACTTGTTAACTTAAGCCGTGTAACTGAGGTGAAGATCACAGCAAAGACAGCCCCACCAGTGGATGATAAATATTATTTTCCCGGAGCCCATGTAGAACTGGCGGCAGAGGTAGAGGGAAATATGATTTCTCAGGAAAGGCACAGGGTTAAGTGGGAGATTAGCTCTGATTCAGCCACTGGAGATAAACCGCAAATTTTGAAGGCTACAGAGAATACCTGTACGGTTTATGTGGGGAATGAGCCGGATGCAGCTGTTACGGTAACGGCCACATCGGTTCTGGATCCTGCTATTAAGAGCACTTATACATTGAATGTGTCCAGCGAAATGATGAGTGGACTGCATATTTGGGCTAAAGACGGACTGGCCAAAATCAAAAGAAATGGTGAATTGCAGTTGGAGGCTTATATTGATGGTTCCTCAGACACCAGTGGATATGATTTAGTATGGGAAATTGAGTCCGATCCTACAGGTGGTAAGGTACATATTGATTCAGGAGGTAAGGTGACGGCAGATAAAAATATTCCCTACAACAGAGCCTATAGTGAGAAGAACAGGAATCCCATTAAGGTAAAGCTCACAGCCACAAAGAAGACTGCAGGGGCAACACCGATTACAGCCGCTCTAGGTATAAGTATTGATCCGGTACAGATTAGCTTTAGCCCGGGTTATGCTATGGTAGTTCAGGGAAGCTCCAGTCGGGTACAAATAGAGGTGGAGGGCTTGGTAGTAGATTTTGGAGAGATAACAGTTACCAAACGGCCGGCAGTGAAAGGATTTTCTGTGCTTAAAACAAATGATTCTCTGATACTTGGATGTACAGAAACTACACTTAAGTATGTAGATGCAGCAAAGGTAAGAGCAACGCTCTCCTACAGTGGAACAGTGTATGCGGAGCTTCCTGTTTATTTCAGAACACAGAATATACTTATAGGCAGCGCAGGAGCCTATGCACCAATACCGGGGGATGATATTTTCCCGGATAGTGATAAGGACAATATCCCGGATAGGACAACATCGTTGGTTATTAATGGGGTAACCTATACTTACATGGTGAACGAAAATAGCTGGTATTTGCTGGTCAATGGACAACGCTATAACTATAATGCTACAGGTAATAACGGAATTGCTTATATTCTCTCAGCGGCTCTTTAAGCAGCAGGCTGAGCTGGTGAACCGTGATCATGGTAAAGTGGAATGAGCCAGATTGAACAGGCCTTGAAGAAGAGAGGTATGATTTACAGATGAAACAGAGGACAATTAGAGGAATATCAGTTTTGTTGACCGTGACGGTGGCCATCGCTCTTTGGGTGAACAATATACGAAACAATGAGGATATTGTAGTATATGCCAGAGAGGTGTTCGAACGGGTTAAGGAGATAGGGACAAATACGACAGAAGAGCAACCATTTATTATTCTCGAAGTTGTTGACGAAAAGTCTGTTTTTGATGCTACCAATTCACATACGGTAGGTGAGGAGGAACTTGCCTATATGGTAGGGGGAAAGGAACCCTTTCGTACGGCTTTGGAGGATATTATTACTTTAGCCGATGCAGATTTGAATTCAGGAACAGCAGTTTTCCATGAAGACCATAAAAGAACTCAGTATGAAGAACAGTTTAATGCTATTGTCAACGCCTTGGGAGATAAAGGGCTGATTGAGACGGATAACACACTTCGCCCCGGTGATATCGATGGCAGTGATTATCCTTTAAGTCAGATCAAGGTAGAGACGACTCTTCCGCTTACGGTAGAATTGGAAGATGATTATGTAGATTCTGCCGGTCTGATTTGCTTGATTAAAGAGGAGCAGAATGTGACGGCAGGATACTTTGCGCCTGCCATTACGGGCTGTTATGAGCTTACAAGTGATCCGATAACGGGAGATATATCAGTTATGTTTTTGGGGGCAATGGGAGAAAGTCAGGCAGCCCCCTTCCTCTTGAAAAGACCAATGGCTTCACAGCAGGATAGTGTAAGTGAAAACAGTGTAAGTGGAAACAGTGTATCCGATAACAGTACGTCAGGAGCGGTATCCGATAACAGTACGGAAGGTGTATCCGATAATAATGTCTCTGCCGGTGCTCTGCGGATACCGGGAGCAGGAGATACAGACGGATCAGGAAGCGATAATGCTTTGGATACGGGTACCGGGGGCGGAGATGTCAATCCTTCGGGAAGTGGAAATAATGGCGGTATAGATGCAGGAACTGTCGACCCGGGAAATGGGGATGCCTCCAACTCCAATACGGGAGCAGGAGCTGCCAGGAACCCGAATGCAGAAGGAGGTACGGATAACTCAGGAGGGGGAACGCCTCCAGATCAGGATGTGGGGGCAGGAAATGCGGGTGATCCGGGAAACGGAAGCGGAGCCACTACCGGATCAGGCACAGGAGCAGGTGACGACAGTGACTCAGGAGGACAAAACGGCACAGACGCAAGTGGACAGAGCAGCAGAGTGGATTTAGTTGGCGATAAGGATAATTTACGGGCAGCACTTGACAGTGACAAGAAAGAGGAGGAAACAGGGGAAAGCCTCCGAATGATTGAGAAACAGACGGTGGAGGCAGTAAGGCTGGGAGCACAGGCAGGAACCACCGGAAAGGCACTATATAATTATTATGCCAGTGAAGCGGAGCTTCCAGAAGGAGTAGACATCGCCGACTGTATTTTCGTAGGAACCGGTACTGTCACAAGTACAGGAAATACAGGAAATACAGGTGGTACAAGCAGTACAGTGAACGGAGTGCCATCGGTAACCATTTACCATATGACCTATTTAGGTATTCAAAACAATGAGTGGCTGAAGGAGAATGTTTTTGGAGCAGAAACTGCTGGTGCCGCAAGTGTTGAGGATATCCATCTTGAGGTTCAGGTTGTGACACCAGATGAATTAAATCAGGATAATGCCAATACAGGAACCAGACTTGATGGTACGAGACTGGTTTATTTGAATATGGATTTACGGTCCGGAAATGCTAGTAATACGACAGGAGGAAGCGGAACAGAAGGCG
This sequence comes from Lachnospiraceae bacterium, assembly GCA_004558185.1. Taxonomy (GTDB): domain Bacteria; phylum Bacillota; class Clostridia; order Lachnospirales; family Lachnospiraceae; genus SFDP01. The sequence goes on from SFDP01000034.1 coordinate 36,199, forward strand.
GCACATCAGGATCACCCGGAGGAAGCGTCACAGCGCAGACAACAGCAATGCCCGATTTGGATCAGAATGTAGCTGATACATTGAAGGATAAGATATTGGATCAGACCGATCCGCTTCCCTGTGTGATTAACAGTAATGCTTATAAGCTATTAGAGGCAGAGGCTGCGATGGCTATTACAGCAGGTCAGGCAACCAGTAAAGTTTATGAAGTAATGAACGAGGCTCATGATAGAGGAATTCCTGATAGTGAGGGTCGCTTTGTTTGTATGTCCATCTTTTTTGTAGACGGTCTGCTCAGTGATACTGGTAAAGCCGGAACCGGAACTGCGGGAGCAACACTGACTGCGAAAAAAATTACACAGCAGCTTGCTCCTTACAGCGTAGATTCGGTGAGCTTCGAAGAGGTGTTTCAAAGGATTGAAATAGAAAATTATGAGCGGGAGCAGATACAGGCTGATGAGGTAGAACCAGTGATTACTCCTGCGACCTGCATACAGACAATATTAGTATATACTCCGATTAACACAGAAATCAAGAAAAGTGCAATCAGAGTATTGGAATTGCAGCCTTGCTACGATTTCTCCTTTGCTCCGCAGAGAGGGGACAGTGATGCTGTAAAACAGAACAAATTGAAATCGTTTAAGGATAGTTTCCTTCCTGCAGATTCCCAGGTTACGGTGGAGCTTGTGGGGATGACTACCTCGGAATTCTGTGGCAAAATTGAGGATATCAATGCTGAATATGATATGATTTATTTGGGGTCCAATACGGGTACGATGATTTTAAATCAGAAAAGGGATTGTACAGTTTATAACGATACTTCCATGTTTGGCATCGTATATTCCCATACGGGAGATAAATATACCCTTGATTCTCCGGGATTTTATGGTCTGGTTAGAAATGATTCGGCAACCAAGGAGTTTCGTTTTTCGGGTAATGATATTCGAGCCGATCAGAAAAACATTTTACTGGATTATCTGGAAAGTGGGGCACCGATAATACTGGCTTCAGATTTTTTCGTTTATGATGATAATGGAACTTCTCAGGGCATAAGTACAGGGCTGCTTACGAACAGCAACGGTGAAAACGTGCAGGTGGCTCATAATGGAGTAAATTATAATCGCTATGGAATTTTGGACAATTCCACCTACATATATCAGTTTGTTTATGAAGCCAGCCAGAACAAAGTCGGTTCTTCAGATTGGAATTGGAACAATAGGAAGTATAAGAATTTGTTGGTTGAAAAGAAAAATGGTGGGAGTATCAGTGACGAACTGTCTTCATGGCTGAATCAGCCTAAACTATCAATAGAACTGCTTAGTCATCCTACAGAATATAGCTATACTACGAAGGAGATAGCAAATGGAGGGGCTAAGGCAATTGACAGCATCACATATCTTGAACCAAATGCCAATGGAGAATATTATCTGTACTATGATTTCAGTATCAGAGATTTGGCTGACACACAGATTACCTCTGCAAGATATAATGTAACTCTGTTCATAGATTTTAACTCAGACGGAAAATATTCAAAACAATCAGAAAAGGCAGAGGATATAGAGATCATCACCCTTGGAGATAATACTCCAGTTAAGGAAAATGAACTGAGGCTTGGAGTTACTTATAGAGTAAGCTATAGGTTGCCTGATGGGCTTGCAGGAGTCATTCCATGGAAACTGGAAATTAAGGATACAAATAGAGAAAGTATTAGAGATATAGCTGAAGGGATGACAACGGTGCGGTCAGACAGGCAGAGGGTAAGGGTACTTCAGATTTATGAAAATAAAAATGGAGGAAATAGTAATTTAGAAGACCTGATCAATCAGAACCCTAATGGTCTGTGGGCTACTTTATTAGAAAGTGTTCCTGAATTTGAATTTGAGATCATCTCCATTGCGGCGGAGCATTATTTTAACAATCGATGGAAAGTGGACTATGCTACCGGTATCAGTAATAGTCCTGAACTTAATCGCATAGGAGATATCAATACCTATGATATGATCCTCATAGGCTTTGCGGATACCTTTCAAAGCTCCCTTACTTCACGCACAACGGCCATGGATAGAGTTAAGGCGTTACTTGACTTTGCAGATAGTGGAAAAAGTATTCTATTTTCCCATGATAATACTAACTGGAAGAATGCAGAAAGTCAGGATTATACCTTGAATATGGCAATTCGGGATATTACAGGGCTGGATCGCTATGGTGTAACGATATATAGAGCGTCAGAAGCAGACCGTACATTATATGAAAATAATAATAAAATTAAAAATGGAGAGGAGATCAAAGCTGCTTCTGTGGAAGAATTGAAAGATCAGTTGTTTGGATTAGATGGTTTGCGGGGCTACTCTCGAGATATAGCTTTTAAGGTAAACAGTAATCAAACGGAGATGTATAGCAATACTCAAGGATTCGTCTATACCACTGTTGTAGGCTCAGGTAAGATAACGGAGCCGAACAGATATCCAAATCTCCATTATCCCGGAATAGGTTCAGGTACATGGATAAATCAAAAAAATCATCAGGTAAGAAAAATTAATACAGGGATTATTACCGAATATCCATTTCGTTTGGGAGAAATCATTAATGTAAACTCCAGTCATTCTCAATACTATCAATTGGATTTGGAATCAGATCGAGATGGTGATGGTGAAGGGGATATTGTGGTGTGGTATACTATGGATAATTCAGTAGCAGGAGATAATAATGATCTTTATGACCGTTCACCAGGAGATGTAAGAAATAATTATTTTATTTACAACCGGGGGAATATTACCTATACCGGAATTGGACATTCTACTATTAATACGAGCCAGGATGAAATTAAACTTACCATTAACACTATGGTGGCCGCCTATCGGGCATCCATGAGGGCGCCTTCTGTAAATTTCGTGGAAAGCCCGCAGGATACGACGAAGAAGTCATTTGCAGCAGCGCCCTATGATGAACTGGTAGGTCAGGATCCCGTTTACCGTGCATATTTCCAGGTGGTGGACAGTAACTTTGCAGGTGATAGCCAGAAACAAATTCGAATAAGGATTTATATGGGAACTGATCAGGCTGCGGCAGATACACCTGCCATTACATTAGGACCGGGGAATATAGTGAACGTAGAAGATAAAACTTCTGCATTGGACTGGAAAGTGGGACATCCCGAGACAGGAGAATTACTGAGAATAACCGGAACAGATGGTAAGGAATATTATGAACTGAAAAATGATACGGTGTATTATATAGATATTCCGCTCAGAGGAAATCTTTCGGAGGCTAAGGGAATAGAATGCTATGTGGAGGCAGAGACCGCTATAGCCAGCAAGAACTTCGTGTCTGCAAAGGCTTATGATCATATTACCATCAATCAAATGAAGCTGGTGGACTTGGATTGAGGTGAAGAGCAGACAGTAGAGAAAAGAGAGCGTAGAATGGAAAAGCCATTGCTCTCTTTTCCTAATTAATTATGATATAGAGAAAAAGATTTTCCATAGACAAAACAAGGGAGGCCGAAGCAACATCTTTTCAAGGTTCTAAAGAGGGACTTCCCACCCAAACATCATTAAAAAAAGTAATTATAAAAATATTTAAAAAAGTAATTGACAGTAAAAAAAAGGTATGCTAATATAAGTAAGCTGTCGCAAGGGAAATCCCCTGACACAGTAGCCTGATTCAGGCAAGCACCTTGACAAATAAACAGTAATGCAATCTCGAAAATTCTTAAAAAGAGTGGACAGGAAACTGTCCGGGGATAGAACCTATC
>SFDP01000035.1 GCA_004558185.1 Lachnospiraceae bacterium
TAAGCCTATTATGCAAGAAAAAGCAACAAAAAGAAACCCCTATCCCCTCAAGATTGAGGGGCAGGGGAGTTGAATAGGCGGAGCCTATTTTTTATTGTTCTCTTTGGCAATCCAGTAGGCATCGGTCAGAGCTTTATAAGCTCCTTCGATGGCATCTTCGCTTAATTCGCCGCCAGCGAACATACCGGTCACTTCGCTGACCAGTTCTTCAATATCTTTCGCTGCTTTTGCGCCGCCTTTTTCATGAGCTTCTACAACGTAGGTGCCGCTGCTTCCCAGCAGGTACTCAGTAGTAGTATTCAGCGCATCCGCAATCTTCTGGATCGTGACCATATTGGATGGTTTACGGCTGCCAAGCTCATAATTCTGAATTGTGCGGGCGGTTACACCGGCCTTCTCTGCAAGTTCTACCTGAGTTAAATTGGCTTCTGTTCTTTTTTCTTTCAACCTTTCTTTGAAGACCATAGGAATACCTCTTTCTTTTTTGATGATGAACACGAACACTATTTCATAAAATACTATTGACACGAAAAACTGTACTTGCTATAATGACGATGAAAACACGAAATACAATTCGTGTAATTATAGTATCACAAGAAATGCTGTGTGTCAATGCGTTCGTGAAAAGTTGTTCGTGCTTTCACGAACGGAGAGGAGGAATACGGGATGCAAAGAGTGATTCTTCATTGTGATATGAATAATTTCTATGCCTCTGTCGAGTGTATGCTGAACCCGGAACTGAAGAACAAGCCGATGGCAGCGTGCGGTTCTGTGGAGGAACGGCATGGCATCGTACTTGCGAAGAACTATGCAGCAAAGGCGTTTGGCGTTTCCACGGGAGAGGCAATCTGGCAAGCAAAGCAGAAGTGCCAGGATCTTGTGATCGTGGAGCCGCACTATGAGCAATATATGAAGTTTTCAAAGCTGGCTCGTGAAATATACGGTCGCTATACCGATCAGATCGAGCCGTATGGGATGGACGAATGCTGGCTGGATGTGACCGGAAGCGGCTGCATGGGAACCGGATTTGAAATCGCAGACGAGATTCGTAGAACCGTTAAGTTTGAATTGGGACTTACGATTTCCGCAGGAGTGAGCTTCAACAAGATTTTTGCCAAGCTTGGGTCGGATATGAAAAAGCCGGATGCGATTACCTGTATTGAAGCAGATTCGTTCCGGGAGAAGATTTGGTGTCTTCCTGCCTCTGACTTGCTTGGAGTCGGCAGAGCGACCGAGAAGATTCTGTCCGGTTATGGAATTCATACGATTGGAGAGCTTGCTGCAACATCGGATGATTTCTTGAAGTGCCGCCTTGGAAAGAATGGACTGGCGATTAAGAAGTATGCCAACGGACTGGATGATTCGCCGGTTATGTGTTCTGATTATGTCTCCCCGGTAAAAAGCATTGGGCACGGGATAACAACCATGCAGGATTTGGAAAATAACGCCGAAGTCTGGTGTGTCATGCTGGAGCTGGTGCAGGAAATCGGAACTAAGCTGCGAACGCATAAAAAGAAAGCAGGCGGAATTGCGATTTCCATCCGCAACAATGAGCTTTTCACGAAGGAGTGGCAGTGCCGGATTAGCATTCCGACACAAAGCCCTACCTATCTGGCGAAAACCGCATTTTCTTTGTTTGCAAAGAATTATCAGTGGGAACACCCGATTCGTTCGGTGACGGTTCGGGCAATCAATCTGTTTGAAGAGGATTATCATTGGCTGTACCCATGATAGAGTGAGCATGCCAAAAGAATGTAAATGACGGCTACGTATATGTGGTGGATATGGACTTGGAAAAGTTCTTTGACACGGTATGCCAGAGTAAACTGATTGAGGTATTGTCACGAACCATCAAGGATACGGTAATCACTTGCAAGAATAAGAAAAGTGCAAATCACGCACTGAATTTATTGCAGTATATCATGGCAAAACTGGATTTAAAGCTGCATCCAGTGAAAACAAAGATTGTATGTGGGACGGAAAAGAGGGATTTGACTTTCTCGGAATGCACCACAGAAGAATGACAACGGAAACACGCAAAGGACAACTGTACAAGGAAACGTATCAGTACCCAAGCAGAAAAACCATGAAGAAAATGAAAGCCGAAATCAAGAGGAATGTAAACAGACGAAGTCTGCTAGTTGCAAAGGAAGAGGATTTAATAAAGAATCTGAATCCGAAAATCACAGGATGGAAGAATTATTATTCCACCAAGAGAAACGAAAAGTGCGGAAAAGGATTAAAGAAAATGGCTAGAGCATGACGTAATGCTGTAGAAAGAAGAATGTCGGAAAACCGTGTGAGGGAGAACCTCATGCACGGTTTGATGAGGGGCGGATGAAAATTTCATCCGCCTACTCTACCCTTGAAAATCTTATAACAAAGACCAACAAGGGCAACAATGAAGATACAAAACTGAATCAAATCAGAGTATGTAATCATTGGCAAGCCCTCCTTTCTTTCGTCTGGAGGGTTAGCCCCTCCGATAAAAGAGGGTAAGCCGCCCGGCTCTCTGGTTTCCCATGCAGATATTATAGCAGTATCCGACATGGTTCGCAATCTTAAATTTTCAAGGTGCAAGCTCCTGTAGTTCCTCCTGTGGTTTGGTTGTGTTTTGTTTGTTGATATTATAGTATCAAAATTAAGCACTAATTTCGATTTGCAAAATTAACAAAATTAAGCACTATTAATTGTCGAGAATTTGTGCAGATTGTATTAAGCACTAATTTTCGTTGACTTTTAAGCACTAAGCATTTAAAATATAATCTGAAAGGGGTTGAAATTATGGATAATATCGGAATTAGCGAAGAAGAAAAGAAAGCTATTAAGAATAGAGAAGCTGTTAAAAAGTGTATGTCTAATAAAGATAGGTTAAATGTTATTTTGCCAGCAGGGACAATAAAGAGAATAAATGATCTTGGATATGCTGGAAATAGTTTTGCAAGAGAATTGATCCTTGCGGAGTTGGAAAAGATTGAACGAATAAAAAAATAGAATTAAGCACTAATATCATACAATGATGGTATCAAAAGAAAGGAGATACCGAAGACATGGCAACTTTAGAGAAACTGATGCAGTCGATCATGAGCGGAACGCAAGACCGCAACATAAAATTCTCAGACTTGCAGAAAATACTTGATGTGTTAGGCTTCCAGTGCAGAATAAAGGGAGACCATTTCATATACTGGAAAGATGGGATTGATGAAATAATAAACATTCAGCCGGACGGGAACAAGGCGAAGCCGTACCAAGTGAAACAGGTAAGAAATATTATTTTAAAATATGGATTGGAGGTATAGTATATGCATAAATACGAGAGAATCATATATTGGTCAGAAGCAGATCAAAAGTTTATTGTCGAGGTTCCTGAGCTTGCCGGGTGTATGGCAGACGGAGCAACAGCGATCGAAGCGCTGGAGCATGTAGAAGTAATTATATCCGAATGGCTCGAAACTGCCGAAGAATTAGGGCGTGAGATCCCGGAGCCGAAAGGAAAATTGATGTACGCATAAGAGTTAAGCAAGAGAGCCGCCAGCAATGGCGGTTTTTCTTTTCGGCAAAATATAATTTCCTGTCAGTATATTAGAATTTCCCGGCAGTAAATACGCATTTCCAGAGAGGAAAACAAAGAGATAGTCATTGTAAAAGTCATACAATATGGATAACAGGAAAAATGGTATAGATTTTATATGCAATATACACAAAAAATATTTATCAATATGAGATAAGATATACAAATTTACAAATAAGATATTGCTAAATGGATTAGAACGTGATAAGTTATATTTACGGGAACGTTACCGGTATAGAAAATAAAGAAGGTAACGATACCAGTGGAAACGTTACCAAAACATTTACACACAAAGGGAGGAAAAAAGAATGAAAAAGAGATCAGTTAGATTGATGTTATGTGCAAGTATGCTGGCAGCAACCCTTGCCGGCTGTGGTGGTAAGACGGCAGAAACACCTGCAGCAGAGGCAACAGCAGAAACACCTTCTGCAGAAGGTGGGAAGGTTTACTGGTTAAACTTTAAACCGGAAGCAGACGAAGCATTGCAGCAGATTGCAGCTTCTTACACAGAACAGACCGGTGTTAGTGTTAAAGTTGTAACAGCAGCATCCGGAAATTATGAATCGACCTTAACAGCAGAAATGGATAAATCCAATGCACCTACCCTTTTCGTTGTTGGTAACCAGGCGGCTGTGAACACATGGGGTGACTACTGCTTAGATTTAAAGGGAACGGATATTTACAATGAATTAACAACAGATGATTTTACATTATATGATGAAAACGGAAAAGCTTGCTCTATCGGATATTGCTACGAAAGCTTTGGTATCATCACAAATAAGAAACTTCTTGCAGAAGCCGGATACTCTTTAGAAGATATTACAGACTTTGATTCTTTAAAGAAGATTGCTGATGATATTCACGCACGTAGTGCTGAACTTGGATTCGATGCATTTACATCTTCCGGTATGGATGATTCTTCTTCCTGGAGATTCTCCGGGCACTTAGCAAATATGCCTTTATACTACGAAGCAAAAGCTGACAACTGGACAGAATGTCCTGCAGAAATCAAAGGTACATACCTTGATTTATACAAAAATATTTGGGATCTATACATCACAGATGCAAAAGCAGATCCTGCAACACTTGCAACAGGTGGTTTTGATGCAGAAGCAGAATTCAAGAACGGTGAAGCGGTATTCTTCCAGAATGGTACATGGGAATACGGTGCTTTAAGCGAAGCCTGGACAGATGATGATTTAGCTATGATTCCTATTTATTGTGGTGCTGAAGGAGAAGAGAAAGCAGGTCTTTGCTCCGGTACGGAAAACTGCTGGGCAGTAAATAAAAATGCTTCTGAAGCAGATATCAAAGCAACCATCGACTTTATGACATGGCTTGTTACTTCTGAAGAAGGAACAAAGATGATGGCTGAACAGTTTGGTGAAATTCCTTATAAAAACGCAGCCGAAAATCCTAATGTATTCTTTAAATATGCAAAACAGTATATCGACGAAGGAAAATACGTTGTAGATTGGACATTTAACTATACTCCAAACGTAAATGACTGGAGAGCAGGTGTAGTTGCAGCTATGAACCAGTACAATGCAGGCGGTTCTTGGGACAACGTTGTTACAGCATTTGTAGCAGGTTGGGCAACACAGTACAAAGCAGCAAACGAATAAGAGTTTAAACAAAAGTATATAGGGGGCGAGATAAAGCTCGTCCCCGTTTTTTATCTATAAGGGTTACAGAATATGAAAAATAAGAAAAAGAATAAAATAAAAACTACAAATTCTTCCATGGTCACAAGACCTATAGCAAAATGTTTCCCCATATTTTTATTGCCTATAACCATAGCATTTATGATTGGATTTGTTTATCCATTCCTGAAAGGCTTATATTTATCCTTTTGTTCTTTTACAACTACAAGCGATGCCCAGTTTATCGGTGTTTCAAATTATTTAAAAGCGCTGAAGGATGCAACTTTTGTTCATGCATTTGGATTTACAACACTATATACCGTTGTATCCTTAACGTTAGTAAATGTAATCGCATTCTTCCTGGCGTTTCTTTTAACGCAGGGGATCAAAGGAACCAATATTTTCCGTACCGTTTTCTTTATGCCTAACTTAATTGGCGGTATTGTGCTTGGTTATATTTGGAGCATGATCTTTGATGGTATATTAGGGCGTTATGGAACCAGTATTTTATTAGAAACGAAATATGGCTTCTGGGGACTGATTATTTTAATGTGCTGGCAGCAGATTGGCTATATGATGATTATTTATATAGCCGGAATTCAGTCTATTTCAGAAGATATGATAGAAGCAGCGTGTATTGACGGTGCTACAAAAATGCAAACCTTGTTTAAAGTAACGTTGCCAAACTTAATGCCATCCGTTACTATTTGTTTATTCCTTTCTCTCACAAACGGATTTAAATTATTTGACCAGAACCTGGCATTAACCGGTGGTCAACCATTTAACTGGCAGGCAGATGGAACAGTGGTGAAAACAACAGAAATGTTGGCCTTAAACATTTTCAATACCTTCTATGGACAGTCATCCTCAGCCAGAGGTGTTGCACAGGCGAAAGCTGTTCTCTTCTTTATTTTAGTAGCAGCAATCTCATTGATTCAGTTATATGCAACAAAGAATAAGGAGGTACAGCAGTAATGACGAATGAAAAAGAATTAGCCGGGAAGCGGGCCGGCTTTGTGGTGCTTGCCATTTGTGCAATTGTATGGGTAATACCAATTCTTTTGGTATTTATGAATTCCTTTAAACAGAATACGTTTGTAAAAACAGCTACCTTTGCTCTTCCTACAGGAGAAATGGGGGCAGGTTGGGTCAACTATATTAAAGGAGTTACCTTTGGTAATTACCCTTTCTTGAAATCGGTAACATACAGTGTTACCATCACCATTATTTCTACTATATTAATCTTGTTATTCGCTTCCATGGCAGCATGGTACATTGTGCGTGTAAACAATAAATTCTGTCAGATTATGTACTACATATTTGTTTTCTCTATGGTAGTTCCCTTTCAGATGGTTATGTTTACTTTGGCAAAAACAGCAGATACCCTGAAATTAAATACTCCACTTACAATCCCTATCATTTATTTAGGATTTGGTGCCGGATTAGCGGTATTTATGTTTACAGGCTTTATAAAGGGGCTTCCTTTGGAAATTGAAGAAGCAGCTTCTATTGATGGCTGTAATCCTATTCAAATTTTCTTTTTGGTAATTTTTCCTATGTTGAAATCCACTATGATTTCTGTGGGAATTTTGGAAATTATGTGGATTTGGAATGACTACCTTTTACCTTATTTAGTATTGGATCGTACAGAGTATATGACCATTCCTATTCATATTCAGTATTTACAGGGAAGTTATGGTTCCATTGACTTAGGAGCGATTATGGCATTGATTACTTTAAGTATTATTCCGGTTATTGCATTCTATTTAACATGCCAAAAATACATCATCAAGGGTGTAGCTGCCGGTGCTGTTAAAGGTTAATTTCAAAACATTGAGGGGGAAATGAATTATGCGAAAAAGTGGTGTTTTGCTTCCCGTTTTTAGCCTTCCAAGTAAATATGGTATTGGTTGCTTTTCTAAGGAAGCGTATCAATTTGTAGACTTTTTAGCAAAGGCAAAACAGACATATTGGCAAATTTTGCCTCTTGGACCTACAAGCTTTGGGGACTCTCCCTACCAGTCATTTTCCATCTTCGCCGGAAATCCATATTTTATCTGCTTAGAGGATTTGGTTGACGAGGGACTTCTAACTATAAAAGAGTGCGAAGAAGTAGACTTTGGAACAGATAAGAGGGTTGTGAATTACGAGCGTTTATATCAAAACCGTTTTACCCTTCTGAAAAAGGCATACCATAGAGCAGATTTATCAAAGGATAATAAGTATGCAAAGTTTACAAATGAAAATGCCTTCTGGTTGGATAATTATGCTTTGTATATGAGTGTAAAAAATCATTTCAGTGACAGAAGCTTTGACCAGTGGGACAATAACATTAAAATGAGAAGTCCTGAAGCAATTTCCTATTATGAAGAGAAGCTGGCCGATGTGATTGGTTTTTATAAATTCTTACAATATAAGTTCATGGTACAATGGACAAATTTAAAGAAATATGCTAATAGTAAAGGGATAGTAATTATTGGAGATATTCCTATTTATGTTTCCTATGACAGTTCTGATGTATGGGCAAATCCAGAATTGTTTCAGTTGGATACAGATAAGAGCTTGCTTTCCGTTGCAGGCTGTCCACCAGATGGATTTTCTGTAGATGGTCAGCTATGGGGAAATCCTATTTATGATTGGGATTATCATGAAAAGACAGGCTTCGCATGGTGGAAGCTGCGTATGGCGAAGTGCAAAGAATTGTATGATGTGATTCGCATAGACCATTTTCGTGGTTTTGATGAATATTATTCAATCCCGGCGGATTCTACGAGTGCAGTGACTGGGATGTGGAAACCGGGACCGGGAATGAAATTGTTTCATGCATTAAAGGAAACACTTTCCGGTTGTAGTATTATTGCGGAAGACCTTGGCTTTATTACCGATTCTGTGCGTCAATTGGTAAAGGACACTGGATTTCCGAACATGAAAGTGCTGGAATTTGCTTTTGATGAAAGAGATACGGGCAATAGAAGTGAATACCTTCCCCATAATTATTCGCAAAATTGTGTTGTGTATACAGGAACACATGACAATGAAACATTAATGGGCTGGTTAGATTCCATTACCCCATATGAGTATAAAAGCGTAAAGGAATATGTGGATTATCAAGGTAATGACAACAGTGACCTGGCCGATAGATTAATTTGTCTGGCACATAGCTGTATTGCAGATACTTGTATCATCCCTTTTCAGGACTATCTTCACCTGGATAATGAAGCACGTATTAATCAGCCCTCTACCCTGGGTGGAAACTGGGTATGGAGAATGCAGACAGAAGATATGAATGAGGCTTTAGCCCAGCATATAGGGAGCTTGACTACACTATACCAAAGAGCATAGTCTTATGTAAAAGGAGTGAATTATGGCAAATCTTACCATAAAGGATATTGCAAAAATATGTGGAGTAGGAACCAGCACAGTATCCCGTGCCATGAATGATGATGCAGGGATAAACGCTGCTACCAAAGAGAGAATTTTAAAGGTCGTGAAGGAATTCAATTATGTTCCCAATAACAGTGCCCGAAATCTGAAAGTAAGCGATACCAATACCATAGGTGTTATGGTGAAGGGAAGGAACAACGGCTTTTTCCAGGGGATGTATCCTTTTATTGAACAGGAGCTGCAAAAGGTAGGCTATGATTTCACTTTAAAAGAGATTTCCTGGAATGATAATAATATTACCCAAACAGTGGAAATGGTAAAATCTCAGAGGTTAAAAGGTGTAATCTTTCTGGGGGGTATGATTGAAGATTTGGAACGATTTCGAGAACACCTGGAAATCCCATATGTTTTTTGCACGGTTGCAACCGATTTTAAAGATAAGAATTGCAATCTGGTTGCCATTGATGATGAAAAAGAAAGTTACAAAATTGTAGATTATCTGATTAAAAAAGGTCATAAAAAGATTGCTATCATTGCAGGGCAACAGCGTGACTGGGCCGTGGGACGATTAAGATTAAAAGGGTATAGAATGGCATTGCAGACAAATAATATTCCTTATAATCCGGCACTGGTTGCTTATCAGAAAGATGATCTTCCTGACTATAGTGCTGAAAACGGCTATGCCGTTATGAAGGAGTTGTTAGAATCAGGGGAAGAATTTACTGCCATTTTTGCAGTATCGGATTTAACTGCATTTGGTGCCTATAAGGCAATATACGATGCCGGTAAGAAAATTCCGGAGGATTATTCAGTAGTTGGATTTGATGGAATTGAAATGACGAGATTTATGTATCCGGCATTAACAACTATAAGACAACCGGCAGAAGAAATGATAAAAAGTGCAATTAAAGTATTGACAGAAGCAATTGATGGGGACACGGAACCGCATCAACTGATTTTTGAGGCCAGGATAATGGAACAGGAATCCGTTAGGAATATGATGTAAGCAGCAATCTCCCTTCATTTTCAAATCTCCTAATCAAAACAATAGTTACATTTAAAGAAAAGAAAATACCAATATAGTTCCCAATATGTTATGATATAGCTAATGCTGACAGGCTGACAGAAGGGGAATGAATAAAAATGAAACAGCAAAGCTTCAATCTGAATTTTATCAGGATATTTGCGGCATGGATGGTATTGTCCGTACATATAGCAGGAATGTCAGGGATAGATTTTGGTGTTGGTGCAAAAGGTGTGCCGTTATTCTTTATTATGAGCGGTTATCTTGCTTTTTGCTCTTTAGAAAGAAACAGTTCACCAGCCGAGTATTATAAAAAAAGAGCAGTGAGGATATTGCCGATTTACTGGTTCTGTTTAATTTTGCTTTATTGTGAGGATATAGTTTTAGGACTGCTTAATGGGCTTTCCGTACAGGAAATATTTACCGGACAATGCAGCCCTAGATTTCTGAGATATGTTTTCGGTTTACAATGCTTTCTCCCTTCCGATAACTGGGATATATGGAATAATCATGGTGCACTCTGGACAATGTGATGGATTGAAACAGACGCTGTTTTTATTGCGAATAAACGATTTCCACTTGGACCTTAGGAAAGTGGAGCAGCTTTGACTGACAGAGAAGCTGCAGAAAGGAGAAAAATGTCAATAGGAACCTTATCAGCAAAAAAATGGCAGAGGACTTATCAGGAATTTCCTGAGGCTTCGGCCAGAACAGAGAACTTTTCCCAACAGTGGCTAGAGGCAGTCACCGCAAAGCAGAAAGAAATGAAGGAAGAGGGGAGCGAAAGGAGTAATGAGGAAGAGATAAAATCAGAGCTGCTGCCTTTTCAGACTGGTATCACCAGAGTGCCCTTTAGGCACCTCAAGGAGAATACCTATGGAAATCCTTATTTTTGGCTGAAAAATGAAATGGGGGTAATTGAATACAAAGGAGCTGTATTTTTTTGTGATGAAAAAACGAATGCACTGATGCTGGGAGACTGTACCAATCGGAGTGATTGCATTACGATTTCACTGGCAGAGGGGGGAAGTCTGGTGGTAAATCGTAAGAATGTTGGAGAACTATTGGATGCGATCACGATGTTTTCCCCGGAGGACAGGAGAAGAATCATAGAAGCAATTCAGCAGGATCGAATGGCACAGCAGGCCTTAAGAGAGCTGGAAGAAACGAAAGACAGTGCAGTGGAAATTCTGCAATAGGAGATTGCCATTAGCAGATTTGGATAGAGAGACACCATAATTAGAGAATTAGGCATAGGGAGATAATACGCTTCTATGCCTAATTTTATGATCTAAAGGAGGAAAAGAATGAAGATTCATCACATTATCATTGTCTAAATACAAAAATAGCTATAAACTCTCCAGGCTAAGTCTCAGGTATGGAGAAAAAAACATCAATAACCATTAAATTCAGAAAATAATATAATATATTTTAAATAATCAGACGATATATAAGTAAATAAGAAAAGGATTTCGAATATGGAGTAATTTTCATTGCGACATGGAGGTGGCTTATGGAAATGTACAATACGTCAGATTATTTACGAGTGAATCCGGTGTATAAGGTTCGGGCGGTAGAGGCCAATACAATGTCGGTGGACCCGGATAAAAAAGAGGAAAGACGAAGAGAGGAACGAAAGCACTCGGCACAGCAGAGAAAAGAGAAGAAGGCCTCAGATAAGACTATGGGGTATAACAGGGTATATCAGCAGGAAGCAGAGAGTCATGAACTGAGACCAGAGACAGATAAAGAAAAGGAATGTAGTCCGTATCTGCTTTGGCTGCATATGAAGGCAAGTCAGGGAAGACTGCCATTAGCAATAAAGGAAAATGCTGAGGCAGATCAGAACAGGCAGAAGCTGCAGGCGCAGCAGGAAATGGCGATGAGAGAACTCTCTGAACAAAGTGATGAGGGGATTTCTTTCGATGAAATAGCATAGGGCTTAAAGGCTTTGCCTGTGAATACCATAAAAAAGAAAAGCTGTCCGAAGAAGGGAATACTTCGGGCAGCTTTTTATGAGAAAAGGCCATAAATGGACAAAAATCTGCCTAGGAACAAGAAGGTGAAGGGCGATTAGGCTCTATATGGGCATGACCATGCTCCATATGCAGAAGATAATCCATTTGTGCGGGATGCTGCTGATCATGAGAAATCATCAGCAGGGTACGATCCTTACAGAAGCTGAGGATTCGTTCCAGCAGTAGGTTGGCGGTAAGATTATCCAGATTTTTTAAAGCTTCGTCTAAAATCACAACAGGCTTATTTTCCAGATACATTCTGGCCAGAGCAAGACGCTGTCGTTCCCCGGAGGAAAAATTCTGTCCCTGGGGAGAAAGCAGGGTATCCAGTTTTTGAGGTAAGGCCGAGGCCATTTCAAAAAGTCCAGCCCATTGAAGAGCAGCCCAAAGCTCCTCTTCCGATTTAGGGCCTGCCGCCAGCTCCAGATTTTCACGCAGGGAGGCGGTAAACAGGTAAGGATTTTGCTCTACCAGAGAGATATGGTCACATAGAGCTTCTTTTCCCAGAGCCTCTAAAGGCATATCACCAAGACAGATTTTTCCCTCCTGCGGCCGGTAATAGCCTAAAAGCAGGGCTGCAAGACTGCTTTTTCCGCTGCCTATCTGCCCAATGATGGCAGTATGGCTGCCGGGGGGCAGGATAAAGGATACCTGCTCCAGGGCAGGTATCTTTCCCTCCGGGTAAGTGAAAGAAACCCCTGAAAAGGTGATGCCTGGAGGCTGGGGGAGAGTAGGCAGTGTATGGAGAGTAGGATTCCCTAAAAGAGACAATCCGGTAGGCTCTCCAGTGGTAATTTCCAGCATATTGTCTGCAGCAGCCAGGCTATCGTAGTAGTAGGAAACCGCAAGGGGGAGAGGCTGTACCGCTTCCAGTGCCCCATAGACCAGCAGAGCAGCCGCAAGCAGATAGATGCCTTTAAGAGAGCCCTGCTCTACGGCCAATGCACCTACCCAGAGAGTACAGGTCATGGCCAGGCCGGAAACGATGCCGGAAAGAGCATTTAAGTGGCCTCTTCGTGTTTCTCCATCCTGGCGTAGCTGGTTTCCGGCTAAGTAAGTATCCAGAGTAGCTTTTTTTTGTTCATTGCACCGATCGTATACCCATAGAATCTCGAGGCCCATAAGAAAATCCTGCAGATTGTGGCGATAGTCCAGCTCCTGCTTGAGAGTTGTCTCTCCATGCTTTTTGCTCCCGTGGCGGGAGAACAGAGGCATGAGAAGCCCGTTGATCATGCCGGCAATCCAAAGGACAGGAATGGCACCTGGAAGCAAAAAGGCAAGTATACCGGAAATAGATAAGAGAGTGATGAACGCTACCAGGGGAGCTGCGACTACTCGAAGATAAAAAAACTGCAGAGTCTCCAAATCCTCAGTTACCGATTTAAACAGCTTGGTATGCTTATTCAGTATTCCTCCCGGTGTAAGAGGTAAAAGCTGACGATAGTACCAGACTCGCAGATCTTCTAAAAGCCGGAAGGTGATGGAATGGCTGGCCAGCCTTTCCCAGTAGCGAAAGATCCCCCGGGAAATACCAAACAGCCTTACAGCGGCAGATAATGGCATCAGATCCAGTACAGGGGGCAAAAGGGCAGCCAAGCAGATAAGAATGGCAGATACAGCCAGAAGGCCTGTATTGGCTAAAATTGTCAATGAGCCTATGACAGCGGTTCCTAATATGGGCAGGATGTATGGACTGAGAAGCCCTAAAAGGAAGGGCAGACTTTTTATTGTTTTTTTGCTGGTATTTTCCTTCATTACATTAACCCTTTCTGCAGCATTTGAGCAAAGACTCCGCCTGTTTCTTTACAGAGGGAAGCAAAGGTTCCCTGCTGAACAAGCTGCCCCTTTTCAAGCACCAATACCTCCTGGGCAGAGCGCAGAGTATGGAGGCGGTGAGCACTGATGAGTACGGTTTTTCCGATAAAGGCCTGTTCTAAAGCACGTTGAACGATTTCTTCAGAATAGGTATCCAGGCTGCTGGTAGCCTCATCACACAGAAGCAGGCGGGAGGAACAAAGCATGGCTCTGGCAATGGAAATCAACTGGCCCTGCCCGCCGGAGAGATTGATTCCCTGCTCTCCCAAAGGAGTATCATAGCCCCTGGGAAGCTGCAAAATAAAGTCCTCGGCACCGATTTTTCTGCAGACTGAATAGACTTCCTGACAAGAAACATCTCGCCCTAGGGTAATATTTTCCATTACCGTAGCATGGAAAAAATAGGGTTGTGCAGGAATAAAAGCCACTCCATCCCAACCGTAAAAGGGCAGACCATCTACCGTCATAGTACCTGAGGAAGGAGGAAGGGCACCCAGGAGAACCCGAAGGAGGGTGGTTTTTCCGGCTCCACTGGCTCCTACAAGTGCATAGATGCCTTCCGGCTTTAGAGTCAGGGAAAGCTCTCTTAAAGCGGAACGCTTTCCGTCATAGGAAAAGCTCACCCGATCAAGCTCAATTCGTGGAGCGGCCGTTATCTGACCGGTCTTAGGAGGATAAAGAGCAACAGCAGAACGGTTTAAAAAAGAAAAAAGCTCATCGGAAGCCAGGATAGCATTCTGACTGTTATGGTATTGCTGTCCTAACAGACGCAGAGGCTGGTAATACTCAGGAGCCAGTAAGATCAAAAACAGGGCAGGCAGAAAATCCATTTTCCCCTCTGCGAGGCGCACGCCTAAGCCAACGGCTACCAGGGCAATGCTGATGGTAGTCAGCAGTTCCAGAACAAAGGCAGAGAGAAAGGCAATACGCAGGGTTTTCATGGTCTGAAGCCGGAAGTCTCTGCTGACGCTGCGAATCTTGGCTTCCTGGCGGTATTCTCGATTCCAGTTACGCAAGGTGGAAAGCCCGGCCAATACATCCTGAAGATAGCCGCCCATTCTGGATAGAGCCTCCCAGGAGGAGTTCTTCATCTGGTGACTCCATTTGCCGATCAGGATCATAAACAGAGGAATAAGCGGTGTAGTGATGACAAAAATCATCCCTGAAACGGAATCCAGAGGAAAGGCAATAAGCAGATAAATCAAGGGAATAAGGGCGCTTTTAAACAGTTGGGGCAGATAACGGCAGAAGTAGGCATCCAGAGTGGACAGTCCCTGGGTAAGGAGGGTAAAAAAGGAACCCCGATCCTCATGCAGCATTACCCCCGGACCAAGCCTTACAGCCTGCTCAAGCAGCCGTTCAAGCAGGGAGCCCTTTACCAGACTGGAAACCTTCAAAGCCATATGCTCCTCGCCCCATAGAAACATTCCTCTGAGCAGGACAGCAGTAATCAGCAACAGGAAGAATACAGAAGCCTCCTGAAGGGGTTTTTTCATAAAAAATAGATCATTGATTATACAGGCGGTGCTCCAGGCCTGCAGAGCAGTGGCTGCACCACCGCCTAAGGCCATGATCAGAGTCATACTCTGAACCAGTAAAGCTTTTTTATTTTGAGCTTGCCATAATGCTTTGCTAAACAAAATAATACTCCTCTCTGCTGAAAAGCAAAGGGGGCTGCGAATATTCTCGCAGCCCCTCTGAATATACGAAAAATTAATAATGAAGTTCCCGTTCTGTTACCCGTTTACGGAATACCCAATAGCTCCATGCCAGATAAGCTAATACTACAGGAACTGCAGTCAGAGCCACAATGGTCATGATTTTCAAGGTATAAGGACTTGAGCTGGCGGTATAAATGGTCAGACTATAGTCCGGGGATGTGGTGGAGATCATCACATTCGGGAACATGGAAGAGAAGGCAGTAATCACCACCATTACAATAGCCAGACAGCTACAGATGAAGGCTTTTCCTGCAACTGCCTTATGCTGAAGCAATACTGCGGCGATCAGCAGGACAGCAGCCAGAGCTACAGCAATAATCGGAATCACACCGTTGGTAAGAAGGTTGGTGGTGAAGGCTGCATAAACAACCCACGCTACGGTCACTACCAGCATGGCAATTCCCAGTTTGGTTCCATTAGCTTTAATTCTTTCTTCAATCGAAGCAACACCGTTTTTCAGTCCCAAAAAGAGGAGTCCGTGGAAGGTAAGCACCAAGAGGAAGGCAACACCACCCAAAAGAGTGAAAGGAGTAAGCAGAGTGAAAAAGTTACCTGCATATTCCATATTGGCATCAATAGGCACGCCTGTCATAAAATTGCTGACTGCAACACCAAAGAGCACAGACGGCAGAAGGGAACCGATAAAGAATAAAATGTCCCATGTTTTACGCCAGGTTGGGTTGTCATTCTTACTGCGAAAATCAATGGCTACACCACGGATAATCAATGCCAGCAGGATAAAAAACAGAGCCAGATAAAAGCCGCTGAACAGAGTAGCATACCAGTTGGGGAATGCTGCAAAAATGGCGCCGCCCGCAGTTAAGAGCCATACCTCGTTGGCATCCCAGTGAGGGCCAATGGTATTAAGCACCACACGACGCTCCGTATCCGTTTTGGCCACGAAGGGAAGCAGGGTTCCTACACCATAATCAAAGCCTTCCAGAACGAAAAAGCCGCTGAATAAAACGATAATCAGAATAAACCATAAAGTATTTAAGTCCACAAGGATGCCCCCTTTCCCTCAATTGAAGATGTAATTTCCTGATCGCTTTCAGGATTCTTAATGCCATGACGCTTAATCAGATAAACGTCAGCAATAGCCAGAATGGTATAAACTGCCACAAATCCGATCAGAGAGATCAACAGCGAAACCGGGTCGGTGACAACGGATACACCATCCTCCATGGTTTGGAGGCCGTAAACCACCCAAGGGTAGCGGCCCATTTCAGCCATCAGCCATCCGGCAGCATTGGCTAAATAGGGGAGGATCAGAGCCAAAGAAAAGGCCGTCATCCATTTGCGGTAATCCGAAACAGGGCGCTTTTTCTTCATGATCACGATAGCTGCAATTCCCAGAATCAGCATTAATCCACCGGCAGCAACCATTACACGGAAGGAATAGAATATAACGGCAACAGGTGGGATATAATCTCCTGTGCCATGAGTGGCTTCCAGCTCAGTCTGAAGATCATTGATTCCTTTAACCTCACCGGAAAAATTATAGTAAAGCAGGAAGCTCAAGCCACCGGGAATGGTAAGGTCTCCGTTATTGGTACGATTTTCCTGATCAATGTTGGCCACAATAGCAAAGGGTGCAGGAGCGGAGGTTTCCCAAAGAGCCTCGGCAGCGGCAATTTTCATAGGCTGTTCCTTGGCAACGGAACGAGTCTGCTCGTGACCTACTAAAATAACGAGAACGGTTCCGATGATGGCAGCAACAGCGCCAAAGCGGAAGGACTTTTCAAAGAAGCCCTTATTGTTCTTGCGAAGAATATTAATGGCAGAAATTCCTACGATGAAGAAGCCTGCGGTAGTGAGCCCGGAAGTAAGTACATGGGGATACTGAAACCAAAGATGGCGGTTAGTCAGTAAAGCACCGAAGTCGGTCATCTCGGCACGTCCATTATTCAGAGTGTAGCCTACAGGATTCTGCATAAAGGAATTGGCCAGAAGAATCCAGAAGGCAGATAGGGAAGCTGCAATGGAAGCCAGCCATATAGAGGCCAGATGTACCTTCTTTGAGAGCTTTTCCCAACCAAAAATCCAAACGCCCAAAAAGGTGGATTCAAGGAAGAAAGCCACCAGAGCTTCGATGGCCAGAGGTGCACCGAAAATATCGCCTACAAAGCGAGAGTAGCCTGACCAGTTCATTCCGAACTGAAATTCCTGAACGATACCGGTGACAACACCCATGGAGAAATTGATCAAAAAGAGCCTTCCCCAGAATTTTGCCATTTGTTTGTAGCGTACGTCACCCTTTTTGACGTACAAGGTTTCCAGAATAGCCACTAAAAAGGATAAACCAATGGTCAGCGGAACAAAGAAGAAATGGTAAATCGTAGTGACACCAAACTGGAGTCGTGATAAAGTCAATGTGTCCAAAATAACCCCTCCTATTCTCTTGCTAATACAGTTTATTGGGTGTACCTTTCTTTGTTGACCGATAAAGAAAGTTTGTTACTTAAATATCATACATTTCTTGACAAAATATGTCAAGATTAAAAAGAAATTCTCAATAAAAATTATAAAAAAAATATAAAATATCTCGAAAATTGTCGATGGTTTTATTTTGATCTTCTTTTTTGCTCTGTCTTGACAAGGACTGAACAAAGTTCTAAACTCAAGAAGGTAAAAAAAGAAGAAAGAAGGAATTCGGAATGAAAGGATTGAGAAACAACAAATGGACACGAGCTGCCATTCCCGCTCTTTTATTGCATTGCAGCATCGGTACGGTATATTGCTGGTCTTTGGTGAAAAGTGATATTGCAGAGTACATAGGGCGCAGTAAAGGGGAGGTTGAGTGGGCATTTAGTATTGCCATTTTTTTTCTGGGAATGTCTGCCGCTTTTGCAGGACGTATTGTAGAAAAGGACATCCACAAATCCTCTCTTATTGCTACCTGTTGCTTTGTGGCGGGCTTTGCCGGAACGGGGCTTGCCGTACAGCTTAAGTCTCTGGCCGGAATATACCTGTGCTATGGTGTAGTGATGGGGATCGGACTGGGTCTGGGATATCTTTCACCGGTCAAGACTCTGATGCTCTGGTTCAGTGAGCAGAAGGGGCTGGCAACAGGTTTGGCGGTAGCCGGTTTCGGGCTGGCTAAAGTAATTGCAAGTCCTGTTATGACCGGTCTCATCGATTCGGTAGGAATAATTAAGATGTTTTATGTGCTTGCAGTGGTTTATTTTATCATGATGTTTGCCGGTCATCTTCTCTTGAAAAAGCCCGACGGCTGGGTAGAAGAGCAGGGAACTGGTGGAGCAAAGGTTGGAGAGATCCTGAAAAACCCTGTTTTTATTGGAATCTGGCTGATGTTCTATATTAATATTACCTGCGGATTGGCACTGATCTCACAGGAAAAGGATATTTTGACCACCATGGGAGTATCTGCGGCCGTTATCAGTCTGGTATCCTCAATGTCGGCAATCTTTAATGCAGGAGGAAGAATCGGTTTTTCTGCTGCTGCTGACAAGCTAAAGGACAGAAACACCATTTATAAATTGATTTTCATCCTATCTATAGGGATTTCGCTGATAACCATTTTCACCAATGCGGTGAATAACGGTATTGTTATTCTGGCAGTCATATTATTATGTGTTATTAATGCTGGCTATGGTGGGGGCTTCAGTAATCTGCCTACCTTATTGTCTGACCGCTTTGGGATGAAAAGCATCAGCCAGATTCATGGCCTGGCTCTTTCTGCCTGGGCTTTTGCGGGACTTTCCGGAAATCAGCTCAGCTCCTATATTGTGAGCGCTACCGGCTCATTTACCAATGTGCTTTATGTGACTACCATATTATATGCTGTTGCTTTGGTGATTTCCTTCGTTTTGGTTAAATCTTCCAGGACAGATTGATACAGAAGCAGGGTTCCTGTGGATATACCATGGAAACAGCAGAATAGAATAGAATAAGAAGAAAAAAGAGAGAACTGCCAGTTTTTTTTACAGCAGACTTGAGGAAATGGTCAGAAAATGGTATGCTTATGAAAAAATAAACTTTTGGACAGCATAAGCATATATACAAATGAGAAAGGTAACCCATGAAAATTGTAAAAGGAATTCTGATCACACTTGCAGCATTGTTCGTACTGTTTGGCGGATTAGTAATTGCCAGCGCATTTAATCCGAGCATCAGTGAAGCCATAGGCGACATTTTGTATGCGGGCAGAGGTACAACGGTGGAAACCCAGGTCCCTATGACTACGGAACAGACGGCTGTGCAGCAGACCGCTACAGAGGTTCAGCCCACTTCATCAGAGGATACGGAACCTGCAGAGGAAGGTCAGCCCAGCAGCTATTATACGGACAGCAGCAATGTCAGCACCAAGGTGACCGTAGACTGGAATGATCGTTATACGGCCAGAGCAGAAGCCCTGGCTGAGGAGGAGGCAAAGCAGGCGGCAGCCTCTGCCAGTACCAAATACACGGCACCCAATGAGAAGAATATCAAGATACCTAGCGCAGTAGCGGGAAGAGCTGCCTATACGGAGATCAAGGATCAGGGCGAGACCCTCAACGATGAGGAAGCCAAAAAGCTCACCGATAAGGTCAGCTACGGCAGCCTGGGACAGAATCTCGAATTTGATGCAGAGCTTTATCCCTATTTTCATATGCTGAACCAAAGGGAGAAGTATGTTTATCGGCAGCTTTATGCCAATGCAAACGATATGAAAACCACCTTTACACCGGTGGAGGAGGTAAATGCCAGCCAGCTTTTGAATATTTTTACGGCAGTTTGCTATGATCATCCCGAGCTGTTCTGGCTGGAAACGGCCTATGGCAGTAAGTATAATAAGAGTGGAATCTGCATACAGATCGAATTGAAGTATAATGATGCTGCTAAAAAGCAAATTGACTATTGGAAAAAGTTCAATAGCGAAGCAGATGCCATCATCTTTGCTGCCCAGGGGCTGTCCGGGGATTATGCAAAGGAAAAGTATGTCCATGACATCCTTCTGGACAAAATCGTATATAATAAGAGTGCAGCCATGAACCAGAGTGCCTATAGCGCCATGGTTAACGGACAGACAGTATGTGCAGGATATGCAAGAGCCTTTCAGTATATTATGACTAAGCTGGGAATCCCCTGCTATTTTGTGGGAGGAACAGCAGGAGAGAGCCATGCTTGGAATATTGTCAAGCTGGGGGATGAATACTATAATGTGGACTTGACCTGGGATGATTCGGACAATGGAGGAAAGTATGACTACTTCAATAAAACGGATGAGGACTATAAAAGAACCCATGTCCGTAAAGGTCTGTCGGTCAATCTGCCTCCCTGTAATGGAACCACCTATCGGATAGCAGAGGATGAGGAAGGCAATCTGCAGCTTGAGCCTCATCTAAGAGCCCTGGCGGATACGGACTTTGGTGAAGGCGATTTGATTAAGGATATCTGGTCTTATTATGATAACTGTTATTGGAAGATACTGGAAATCGGAAAAGGATATCATACCTTCCAGAATGTAATTGAAGGAGAAGAGCTGTTTAACCAATGGCAATACAATAATGAGAATAATCTTCACTGGTCCAATTATCTGGACAGTGCATTAAAGGATTTGGGAGCCTCCTACTGCCATGTGACCATGGAGGTAGAAAGGCTGCAGGATAACCGTTATCTGATTACCCATAATGTGACGGTCGAATAAGGAGATATGGGCTTTAGGGGCTGCCACCAATGTGTTCAATTGAAGCTTTGGTGACAGCCCTAAATTTGCCAGAACGCCAAAATGCTCCAAATGAGAAAAAGGTTGAATAGCTTACAGAAAGCCATCATTCATAGGGGAATTTGCGATGCTTTGGAATGGAGGTAAAAATGGAAGATTGGCCAATACGAATTAATCACTATCTTGCAAAAGCTGGAATCTGCTCCAGAAGAGAGGCAGATAAGCTGATTCAGGCAGGACTGGTAAAGATTGATGGAAGAACGGCAAAGAGCGGTGACAGGGTAGAGGCAGGGGAACAGGTAACCTTAAGGAACAGTCCGGTTATGCTTACCCCTGAGATTCATGTCCTAGCATATTATAAGCCGGTAGGAATAACCTGCACACAAAAGGATGTTCATGCAAAAAAAACGGTAACAGAGGAATTGAGGTATCCGGTCAGAGTTACCTATGCAGGCCGTCTGGACAGGGATTCGGAGGGTTTACTTTTGATGACCAATGATGGAGAGCTGATCAATGGGTTGATGCGGGCAGCCAACTTCCATGAAAAGGAGTATTTGGTGAAGGTGAGCAGAGAGCTTACTGAAGAATTTATCCAAAAAATGGAAAAGGGAGTTTATTTAGAGGAATTAAAGCAGACCACCAGAGCCTGTCGCCTGGAAAGAATAGGAAAATACACCTTTACCATTGTACTGACTCAGGGGTTGAATCGACAGATTCGCCGTATGTGTCAGACATTGGGTTATGAGATTATTTCTTTAAAACGGATAAGAGTTGCCAATGTGACCTTGGGAAAGCTAAAACCCGGGGAGTACCGCAGACTGGAGGGAGAGGAGCTTAATAAACTCTATAGCCAGGTTTTTGGAACAGGAGAAGGAGATAAGAAATGGATTCGTTGATCAGAATGAAGGAACTGACTACTCTGCTGAATGAGGCATCCAGAGCTTACTATGCCCAGGACAGAGAAATCATGAGTAATTACGAGTATGATAAGCTCTATGACGAACTGGTTGAATTGGAAAAGAATACAGGAACTACTCTGGCAGGAAGTCCCACGATGAAAGTGGGCTATGAGGCAGTGGAGGAGCTGCCCAAGGAAGCCCATGAGACTCCTATGCTTTCCCTAGACAAGACGAAGGACAGGGAAGAACTGGTGGAATGGTTAAAGGGAAAGGAGGGGCTGCTTTCCTGGAAGCTGGACGGTCTGACTATCGTGTTGACCTATGAGCAGGGAGGGCTGATTAAGGCGGTTACTCGCGGAAATGGGGAAGTAGGAGAAGTGGTGACCAATAATGCCCGTGTGTTCACCAACCTGCCTCTTATCATTCCCTTTAAAGGAAAGCTGGTGATCAGGGGAGAGGCAGTCATCACCTATGAGGATTTCCATAAAATCAATGCCACCATAGAGGAGGCAGAAGCAAAATATAAAAATCCCAGAAATCTCTGTTCAGGCTCAGTGCGTCAGCTAAATAATGAGATTACGGCAGAACGGCGAGTTCGATTCTTTGCGTTTTCATTAGTAAATGCTCAGGAGAACAAAGAAGAGAAGGCGTTTGGAAACTCCAGAGAGGAAGAGCTTAAATTCTTAAGGAAACAAGGATTTGAGGTGGTAGAGTATCGCAGGGTTACACCGGAAAATATCATTGGGGCAGTAGGGGATTTTGAAAAAAAGGCAGTCGGCTACAACATTCCTTCAGACGGACTGGTACTGACCTTTGAGGATATTGCCTACGGAAGAGCCCTGGGAAGAACCTCTAAATTCCCCAGAGATTCTATTGCCTTTAAATGGGCGGATGAATTAAAGGAGACAAGATTGGTGGAAATAGAATGGAGTCCCAGCCGGACAGGACTGATCAATCCTGTAGCTATTTTTGAACCGGTGGAGCTGGAGGGAACCACTGTCAGCAGAGCCTCGGTGCACAATATCAGCATCCTGAAGGGATTGAAGCTGGGGGTTGGGGACAAGATTACCGTCTACAAGGCCAATATGATCATTCCTCAGATTGCAGAAAACCTTACCGGCTCAGATACACTTAGTATTCCCTCCTGCTGTCCTGCCTGTGGGGGGAAAACCGAGATACGGGAAAGCAATGCAGTGCAGTCATTGTATTGTCTGAATCCGGAGTGCAGTGCCAAAAAGATCAAGGCCTTTACTCTGTTCGTCAGCCGTGATGCCATGAATATCGATGGACTTTCGGAGGCTACTTTAGAGAAATTTATCGCAAAAGGCTTTCTCCATGACTTCACAGATATTTTTTATCTAAAGAATCACAAAGAGGAAATCGAGGAAATGGAGGGGTTTGGAGAGAAATCCTGCAGCAATCTTTTACAGAGCATTGAGAAAGCCAGAGAGACTACATTGCCAAGGCTGATTTATGCGATGGGAATTGCCAATATTGGGCTAGCCAATGCCAAAATGATTTGTAAAGAATTTGACTACGATTTAGAGGCTATGATGTCGGCAGACATGGAAGCCTTAAGCCAAATTGACGGGATAGGAGAGGTGATTGCAGGAACCTTCTGTACCTTTTTTTCAGAGGGAAAAAACAGGCATCAGGTAGAGAAACTGGTCAAAGAGCTGAACATCCTGAAGGAAAGTGTAGAGGAAGGCAGCCAGACCTTAAAGGGAATGACCTTTGCCATTACTGGTGGATTAACTCATTTTGAGAACCGAAACGCATTAAAGGAGCGAATAGAGGCATTGGGAGGCAAGGTAGCCGGAAGCGTGTCATCAAAAACCACAGCCCTGATTAATAACGATGCCGCCTCCAATTCTTCCAAAAATAAGAAAGCAAGAGAGGCAGGGGTAGACATTCTTACCGAGGAAGAATTTATGGAGAAGTACCTTACGATAAGAGAAGAAGAAGGTTACGAATCAGACAATATAGAATAAGTAAGCCGATAGCGAGGTAAATACCGATACTCTGCCAGCCGGGAAGCGTTCGCAAGCCGGTGCGGACATAGCGAATCAGACTGTCTGCACAGACAAAAAGTAAAAAGGGAGATAAGCAAAAAAGTACAGGGTTACTGCTTATTGCTCCGGGCAGATCACCCTGCATCAGACTGATGCACATTCCCGTGATTCCACAGCCGGGACAGTATAAGCCTGTAATTTCATGAAAAATACAGGGAATGCGTATTCCGGTATAAAGAGAAAAAAGGCCGTAGAATATCCCTGCTGTAAACAGCAGGGATATTCTGATACTAACCTGTCGTAATCGCTTCTTCACGTTAGTCAGCTAATTTGTTGAGAGAATCCTGCATCAGTGCATAGGATACGATACCAAGACCAAAGATGGACAAAATCAGATACAGAATGCCGCTGCTTGAACTGGCGATTCCTCTGTCTGTCTTAGCCATGTCCAGCTTCTCTCCCTGCTTATACATCCAGTAGAATGAATAGATACCGCAGGTGATGAGGGTAAATAAAAACGCCATACCACCGGAGGTTCCGTCAGTGCCGGATGCCTCGTTGGTTTCATTGGTCAGACAGATAAACCAATAAATGGAATAGATACCCAAGGTTACGATGGACAGAATGATGCAGACTGCAACATTTCTTTGTTGAATCATAGTAGCTCCTCCTCATTAGTAGATTTTGTCCATTATACAATGGACTGATAGGATTGTCCAGAAATTTTTTAACACAGCCGCCTTGAAATTGACCTGAAATTGAGATGATTGTGGAGAAAGAAAGGGTGTGGTTGCCCGGACAGTGCAGTTGTGATACAATAAACCACAAATCCCAGGAAAGAGACAGGTAACGGATATGCCAATTAAAATACAAAGTGATTTACCAGCAAAACCCATATTGGAAAACGAAAATATTTTTGTTATGGACGAATATCGTGCAATTCATCAGGATATGCGTCCTTTACAGATTATTATTTTAAATCTGATGCCCATAAAGGAGGATACGGAGCTGCAGCTTCTGCGGGCATTGTCCAATACTCCCCTACAGGTGGATATCACCTTTATGAAAATGAACAGTCATATTTCCCTGAATACCTCCAGCACCCACCTGAACAAATTTTATCATACCTTTAACGTTCTAAGGGGGAGAAACTGGGATGGAATGATTATTACCGGTGCACCGGTTGAGCAGATTCCCTTCCAGGAAGTGGACTATTGGGAGGAACTATGTACGATCATGGAATGGAGTAAGTCCCATGTCACCAGTACCTTTCATATTTGCTGGGGAGCACAGGCCGGGTTGTATTATCATTTTGGACTGGATAAGGTGCTTTTGCCACAAAAGCTGTTCGGCGTATTTGAACACAAGGTGCTGAATCGAAAGGTTCCTCTGGTCAGAGGCTTTGATGACTTTTTTTTGATCCCTCACAGCAGACATACCACTACCCCTGCCGAGACCATTCATGGCTGTGATAAGCTAACGGTTTTAGCGGAGTCTGAGGAGGCTGGGGTTCTCTTAGCCATGGCAGAAGAGGGAAAGCAGATATTCGTAATGGGACACCCGGAATATGATCGCCTGACCTTAAAAGATGAGTATTTCAGAGATAAAAATAAGGGACTTCCCATCCAACTGCCGAAGAACTACTTTCCCCAGGATGATGACAGCAAAAGGCCTAAATTGCAGTGGCGTTCCCATGGGAATAATCTGTATTGCAATTGGCTGAATTATTATGTGTACCAGATTACGCCCTATGAGCTGGGATAAGGGTTGAAAAAACGGTGTTTTTGCAACTTTTTTAGAAATTAGGAGTAGATGATGATTACCGGAGAATTACGAAATAAGATTGATAAAATTTGGGAAACTTTCTGGACTGGAGGTATCACTAATCCTCTTGACGTTATCGAGCAATTTACTTATCTGCTTTTTATCAAGCAGTTGGATGATGTTGAAACTACCAAAGAAAATGAAGCCAATTTCCTGGGTGTAGAGTATGAAACACTGTTCCCGGAAGAATGCCAAAAATATCGTTGGAGCAAATTCAAGAACCTTGGTTCTGCCGATGAGATGTATGAGCTGGTCTCTAATGGCGTATTTCCATTTATTAAAAACCTGCATCAAGATGGAGATTCTGCCTATGCACGATATATGGGCGATGCAATCTTCAAGCTTCCTACCGCATCTATGCTTTCTAAAATTGTAGATGGAATTGATAAGCTTGAGCTGGGCGATGAAGATTCCAAGGGTGACCTTTATGAGTATCTGCTCTCCAAAGTAGCGACTGCCGGTACTAATGGTCAGTTCCGCACACCTCGTCATATTATCAAAATGATGGTCGCTTTGGTAAAGCCAAGTCCTGAAGATATTATTATAGACCCTGCAATGGGTTCAGCAGGTTTTCTTATTGAAGCCCAGAGTTACTTAAGAGAAAACCATGCAAACATGTTTTTGAATGCCAAGCTGCGTGATCATTTTAACAATGAAATGTTCTATGGAAATGATATGGATAGAACCATGCTTAGAATTGGTGCAATGAATATGCTTCTTCATGGTGTAGAAAATCCCAATATTTCCTATCGTGACAGCTTGTCGGAACAGAATACTGATGTGGAAAGATATTCCTTAATCCTGGCTAATCCACCTTTTAAGGGAAGCCTTGATTATGAAGCGGTATCTGCAGATTTATTAAAAGTTACCAAGACCAAGAAAACGGAACTTCTTTTCCTCGCATTATTTCTGCGTATTCTTAAGAAAGGCGGACGGGCAGCAGTTATTGTTCCAGATGGTGTCTTGTTTGGAAGCAGTAATGCACATAAACAGATTAGAAAAGAAATCCTTGAGCATAATAAATTAGATGCTGTAATTTCCATGCCAAGTGGGGTATTCAAACCTTATGCCGGGGTATCTACAGCTATACTTATTTTTACAAAAACTGGTTCTGGCGGAACTGATAAGGTTTGGTTCTATGATATGAAAGCAGATGGATTCAGCCTAGATGATAAGCGTCAGGAAATTTCTGATAATGATATTCCGGATATCATTGCAAGATTCAATAATCTTGAAGCTGAGGCTGAAAGAGAAAGAACAGAGCAGAGTTTTTTTGTTCCGGTAGAAGATATTGTAGCCAATGATTATGACCTTTCAATCAATAAGTATAAAGAAGTGGTTTATGAAGCAGTTCAGTATGAACCTACCGATGTGATTATGGGCAAGATTGAAGCGATTGAAGCTGAAATCCAGGCGGAACTTGCTGAGTTGAGGAAACTGTTAGGTTAGATGTAATTGATAACAGAATATTTGTTTGACATGAAAGCGGTTAGATGCTAGTATAATAACAAAGAGTGCTACCGATAGACGGTTAGCCTGATATATGCTAGTTATAAAAATAACCGCCAAAGTTTACCAGACCAGGGCGGTTATTTTTGTGTCTTAGTATTTCTCTTAGAACCTAAATTATAACCAAGAGCAAAGCATGTAATACATAGACTTATTATGGCTATAAAAAGCTCTGTTGTAAGCATAAGCACAAACCTCCTTGATAGATTTCCTGAAAAGGATTTCTATGTAAACAGAGCTATAACTCTCTGGTGGAGGCCAACCGCCTACCGTATAGGGTAGCACCAAAAACATTATATCAAACATATGTTCGAAAATCAAGCTACATATAACAAATAGATATTTGTAGGGCTACGAGCAGAGCCAAGACTGACGCACTTAACTGCGTTGCGTGCTTGCAGGCGTAAGCAGTTGAGTGTGGCTGGATTGATTCTGCGACAGCAGAACATGAGCATGAAGCGAAGCGAAATGCGAATGGGCTCTGCGAGTAGACCGTAGGGATGATGTAGATGAGAGTAAAACTTGGAGATATATTTGAAATTGGTTCAGGTGGAACACCTTCAAAGTCACACCCTGAGTATTATGGTGGTAATATTCCTTGGGTTAAAACTGGTGACCTGAAAAATGAATATTTATATGAAGTCGAAGATTTCATAACGGAAGAAGGATTGAATAATTCATCAGCTAAGATGTATGAAGAAGATACAGTATTAATAGCTATGTATGGTGCTACAATAGGTGCAACTTCTATTTTGAAAATGAAAGCATGCACTAATCAAGCATGTGCAGCATTTAGGAAGAATGAACAGGTAATACCGGAATATCTATATTATTTTCTTCGAAGTCAAAAAGAAAAATTTGTTAAAGATGGAGTTGGAGGAGCACAGCCTAATATTTCAGCGGGATACTTAAAAAAGGTTGAAATGGAGTTACCGTCTTTAGATGAGCAAAAAGTAATTGTAGATATTCTTGATAAAATTTCAGATGTAGTTTGTAAAAGAAGTTTTGAACTTCAGTCTTTAGATGACCTTATCAAAGCCCGATTTGTCGAACTCTTTGGCGACTCGATTATTAATCCTATGGGGTGGAAAAAATGTAAGTTTGGAGAAGTGATATATTATCAAGAGGGGCCAGGCGTTAGAAATTGGCAATTTAGAGATAGTGGCATTAAACTGATAAATATTCGGAATGTTGTTAATGATTCATTAGAATTATCAAATACAAATAATTATCTTGATGTTGAAGAAGTAGAGAATAAATATAAACATTTTCTATTAGATGCTGGTGATTATGTTATGGCTAGTTCTGGGGTAACATGGGGAAAAATAGCTGAAGTTTTTCAGGAACATTTACCATTGTGCCTAAACACTAGCATGATACGAATAAGACCATTGGATAATTGTATAATCAACAAGAAGTATATTTTCCATTTTATTAAAAGCGATGGTTTCAGAAAGCAAATTGAGCGGTTAATAACTGGTTCTGCACAGCCTAATTTTGGACCTTCACATTTGGCAAAAGTGGATATTTTAGTACCTGATATTGAAGTCCAGAATCAATTTGCTGTGTTTGTAGAACAAGTCGACAAATCAAAAGTTGCTATTCAAAAAGCATTGAATCAAGCGCAGACATTATTTGACTCATTGATGCAGGATTACTTTGGGTAGAAAGGAGTTGAAATATGGATGATTTCAAAGACTGGCTTATAGAGCGCTTCATGATAGAAAGAAAACGCTTTGATAGATCAGGAGTATATGCATACACACAAAGGGCGATAGCTTATAATTCAAATAAGATAGAAGGAAGTACATTGACACCGGAACAAACGGCATCATTATTTGATAATGGAACTTTACCCCGGAATGATAATTTTTATCGAGCTAAAGATGTGGAGGAAATGAATGGACATTTTTTGATGTTCAATTATATGCTTGATACCTTAGATGAAGAATTGTCGGAGGAGCTTATCAAACGTTTCCATTATGAACTAAAGTCTGGAGTTTTTGAGGATCGGGCGAATGGATATGCAATAGGTGCCTATAAAGAGCGACCTAATATGGTGGGGATATACAGAACTGCGCTTCCAAAAGAGGTTGCAGAGGAGATGGGAAAATTATTAGATTGGTATAGAAAACAGGAAAAGAAATTGAGTACATTGGCAGAATTCCATGCCAGATATGAGATAATTCATCCATTTCAGGATGGAAATGGTCGAACGGGTAGGATGATTCTTTTTAGAGAATGTTTGAAAAACACAGGGGTATTTCCCTTTATTATACTGGATGAAGATAGAAACATGTATATTGATGGTCTTAAGGAATATCGGGAGAACCAAAAAACAGAAAAGCTAGTGTTATTAATGGAAAAAGAAACAGATAGTTATTTCCAGCAGTGTAAATATTTTATGGAATGATTTGATAATTATTATGGTTGCAGGATGTTGGTACATATTAGGAGGAATGTGTCAACATGGAAGAGAAGATTGTAACCGTATTAAACGAGATGGCAGGGTATTTATCAATTGCCCAGATGAAAAAATTACAAGAAGTAATTGTTAAAACCTTTGCAGAAAATGAAACAGCAAAATTGAGTATATCCAATGAGGAATATATGAATATGTTTTTGGCTGCAAAACGGATTGAAGGATGTTCAGATAGGACGATTAAGTATTATAGGGTTACTGTTGAACATATGCTCAATCGGATACCATCGGAGGTGAGAAGAATTACAACGGACGATATTAGAAGGTATCTGGTTGAATATCAGCAGATAAATTCTTGTAGTAAAGTGACAGTAGATAATGTTCGAAGAAATCTATCCAGTTTCTTCTCTTGGCTAGAAGAGGAAGATTATATATTGAAAAGTCCCATGCGACGGATACATAAAATAAAGACCAAACAACCGGTCAAGGAGATTATTACTGATGAAATGATTGAACGTCTGAGAGATAATTGCAAATGTATCCGGGATCTAGCGATAATAGATTTATTGTACTCGACGGGAATCAGGGTTGGAGAATTGGTTGGATTAAATAAGTCGGACATAGATTTTGAAGAAAGAGAATGTATTGTTTATGGTAAAGGAGATAAGGAACGGAGAGTATATTTTGACGCAAAGGCGAAGTTACATTTACTGAACTATTTAAATACCAGAGTAGACAATAATCCGGCATTATTTGTAACGTTGGATGCACCATTCGAGAGACTGAAAATTAGTGGTGTCGAAATTCGAGTTCGGGAACTTGGACGGAAGTTGAATATTGATAAGATCCATCCCCATAAATTCAGAAGAACAATGGCAACAAGAGCAATTGATAAAGGAATGCCAATAGAACAGGTTCAAAAAATATTAGGACATTCACAAATAGACACCACTATGCAGTATTATGGAAAGCAAGTACTTATGGAAAGCGATGTCCTTAAGTCTGCATAGTTAACGTTTTTTCTGTGGCTTTTCTTTACATAATAACCGATACTT
>SFDP01000079.1 GCA_004558185.1 Lachnospiraceae bacterium
ACCACGATATGCGAATATTTTGCAGGATTGTGGGAGTACGAAGTACGTAACAATCCGTAGGTATCATAGTTAGGGGCTTTTGACCCTAACATCATTATATCACGCTATCGCAACAAATGCGTATGTCTGATGAACACTCGCCGATTCTCTGACAATGTCAGTATGCTTTTTCATCCGGCTTTCGTCAATCCTTTACCGAGTTATTTAATCTTTTTTTAACAAATAGAGCCCTTCAACGCAAAAACAGACAAGCTGCGACCTGCAGTTTGTCTGTTCTGGCTTCCAACTGTTTATTTTAACACAATACTTCCCTTTTGTCCGTTCAAATTCACGATCAGCTCCATGCTTTCAGCCGCTTCCTGTTCCTGCGAGATTTCAAATACAAGAACCATATCCATCGTCACTCCAGCCTCTATCTGGCCTTTATACATGGATAGATCGTTGAGCAAAAGTGTATACTGCGACTGAAGAGTCTTTCCGTCTACTGTCAGCCGGAATCTTCCACCCATAGATAATATGTCTAATTCCCGTACTTCTCCGGTATTGTTGGTTACTGAAAAATGTGCTACCAGCAGCTTGTTTCCAGCAGTAGCATCCATCGCCATCATAAGTCCGTCATCCATTTGTCCGTAGGAATCCGTCACTTCATAATTCTGATAAGTAATGGAAAAATCCTCCAGTGCCATAAAGTTGCCCAAATCCTCAATAGCAGCAATCGTCTCACCTGTTCCTGATTGGCTCCCTGACGTATTCATACTGCTGGTCGTCTGGCTCACCTGTTCGGCATTTCTGTATTCCTCTGCCAACTGCTGCCGTCTGGCCTCCTTTTCCTTCTGGGCTTGTTCTGCTATTTCTGCCTGGGTCAGTTCCTCACCGCTTAACACTCGCATATTACTTCCCACATTGTACTTCATCAGAACACTTGCCGCATATCCGGATACCAATTTCTGTTCTTCCTCTGTCAGGGACAGAGTCAGTTCCTGCCCTCCGCAGCCTGCCATCGTCAGGCCAAAAGAACAGATTATTGCTGCAACTAATAATTTCTTTTTCTTCATGGTATACCCCCTGCATATCACAGGCCTTAGCTTCAATCCTGCTTAAATAAATAATCTCTTATCTTCTATCATACCATTTTTTTCATATCCTGCAACAAAAACTTATTTTTCTCCAAAATTATGCCTGTTCCAGCTCAAACCAAAAGAGTACCCCCTCTTCCAGATTCTCTACTCCATACCTCTGGTTCATGGATTCCATGATCGCCCTGACAATAGAAAGTCCTACCCCACTTCCTCCATAGGCTCTGGTTCTGGCCTTGTCTACTTTATAAAACTTATCCCATATTCGGGGCAGACTCTCCTCCGGAATAGGCTTGCCGGTATTAAATACTCCTATTCTGATAAAATCCCCCTGCTGTTCCAAAGTGATCCGAATACGTTTCTTCCCGTCTTTCCCTTTTTCCGCATGGTTGAGGGCATTCGTATAATAGTTGGTAAAAACCTCCTCGACCTTAAATTCATCTGCCCACACAAAAACAGGGGCTCCTTCCGAAAACTCTACCATAGTTTCATTCTGTCTGGCCAGGATATCTGCTGCCTGTAAGTAATTATCAATCAGTGTCCGAATGTCAAACCTTTCCAAAGTAATCGGATCATTACCAAATTCTAACTGGTTCAAATTTAACAGTTTTTTTACCATCTGATTCATTTTTTGTGCTTCGTCTACGATTACCCCACAATAAAAATCCCGTTCCTCAGCATCATCTTGAATCCCATCCCTTAGCCCTTCTGCGTAACCCTGAATCAGAGCGATCGGTGTTTTCAGTTCATGAGAAACATTGGACAAAAACTCTGTTCGCATTCCCTCCAGTTCTATTTTTTTCTGAATGTCATTCATCAACTCATTGTTGGCCGTCTTAAGCTCTGAAATGGTTTTTTCCAGCTCCGAAGACATATGGTTGATATTGGCTCCCAATATTCCCACTTCATTGTCCACTTTTCCGGTATATTGGGCATTAAAATCCAAATTGGCTACTCTCTCTGATATTTTCACCAATTCCATGATCGGCTCCGTATATTTTCTGGTCAAAAACCAGATTACCACTCCACTGGCCAGGGCGGCAAAGGCACCCACATAGGCCAGAAAACGATTGGAAATTTTTACGCTGTCCCGAATTCCTTCCAGCGCAGTTCTTAAGAGAAAAATATCGCCGCTGTCCAGATTTCCCCAGAGTTCAAGATACTCCGTATTGGTTCGTTTGTCGGTCACTACCGTCATCTTATATTGCCCGGTTTCCAGAAGGTACTTAGCCTGCTGCCTGTCCAGAAAAATAAGATTATCCCAAAGCTGAAGCTTCGACTGCTCTAAATCTGTACCAAAAGCCTTCAGCTCCTGACTCTGAATATCCACCACCAGACCATCAATATTATAGCGGCCGCACAGATTGGGGAGCGTAATATGCAAAAATTCCTCAGTGTCCAGGGTCCCATCAACAGCCGCCTGATTGATCAGCCCATGTACCTCCAGCAAGTTTTTTTCTTTTTCCTTTGTATAATAGGTTTCCAGAAATACACTGTTTAGCAGCCAGCAAAATGCCACTGTTGCAGCCATCATTCCAATAAAAATAACTGCAAACTGCTTACGAATAGAGTGCCTCATTTTTTCCATTCCTCTGCCTTATACTTTTGCGAATGCGCAGCTTTATTTTCAGTATAGAAGATATCTTTCTTTCTGTCAAAGCTGCCCTGATCGTCTCACCTTTTTTTCACACTTTTATGAAAAAAGGATACCCATCTCATGGTTTAGTGGTATAATCTTGATACCAGGGTCAAAAGGTCTGAACCCACATGAGCTTGCTCAAATGTGGGTGGATGTCCTTGAGACCCGCCAAAATATGAGCTTAAAAGTGGGTCGTAAGCACCACGATATGCGAATATTTTGCAGGATTGTGGGAGTACGAAGTACGTAACAATCCGTAGGTATCATAGTTAGGGGCTTTTGACCCTAACAT
>SFDP01000080.1 GCA_004558185.1 Lachnospiraceae bacterium
GGCCATCTGTGTGCACAGATGTATTTGGATGTGTCTTCATTTTACATCTTCGTGTCCAAAAGTCACCCCCTCCGTGTCCATTTTTAGTTTACCACTTCACAAGCGGCGGTGCGTTGCACCCTTGACGGCCCACTCCCGGCTGTACAGGAAGATAGGCAGCGACGGGGGATATATCACCACAGAGCCCTTTGCAGGAGGGGCGGGGCCCCCTCGGGACAATTTGTCTCGAAGTGTGGTCGGATTACTTGTCTTTTTCCATCTTTTTCGGGGCCTTTGCCAGCTCGGGCGGATGTTTCTCCTTCCACTCGTCCAGCAAAGTCATGATCTGCTCCTTCATTTTGGCGGGAGTGGCCTCCTTGCCAAAATACTTCTCCAGTTCGGACATCGAAATAATCACGCCGCGATCCTTCTTTTTCTTTTCACTTAATATGCCGTCAATTACATCGCCGTTGAGCTTGCCTTCCTTATCCAGCTCCCGGAGCTGTTTCGCCTGGGCCAGAGAGGGGGACGCCTGTTCTCCGTCAATGGAAACGGCAATCAGCCTTTGGTTTTTCGGCTTAATATAGGAAAGCTCCACCGCAGGCATGAAGCCCATCTTTTTATCGTCCACCTTATCCATGAGCTCTGGGACAAGGTGGTTAAGACGCAGATACCGCATAACCTTTTTATAGTTCATGCCATGCGCCTCGCCCACAATCTCAACCGAGCGTTTCCCCACATCGCCCTCGGCCACACCTTTCAGCCGGGAGCCCTGGTGCTTGATGTCCTCTACCTCCAGATCCAAAAGGGCGGCCAGTTCGCTGGGGAGCGTCTGATCCCTCTGTTTGTTGCTGTCCTTCATGGCCTCCACCGCCTCGT
This sequence comes from Lachnospiraceae bacterium, assembly GCA_004558185.1. Taxonomy (GTDB): domain Bacteria; phylum Bacillota; class Clostridia; order Lachnospirales; family Lachnospiraceae; genus SFDP01. The sequence continues at coordinate 859 of SFDP01000080.1, forward strand.
GGTCGGTCATATCCCGGACAATAAAGGGCATTTCCTCCAGCCCGGCCAGCTCGCTGCCACGGCAGCGGCGATGGCCTGCCACAATCTCATAGCCGTTTCCGTCCTTTTCCGGGCGGGCAAGTCCGGGCACCATAACGCCGTTGAGCTAGATGGATGCCACGGTTTCCTGCATTTTGGCATCGTCCCGCACCTTGAACAGATGGGGGCGGAATGTATGGAACGGATGGAGTTCGGAAAGTTTCAGATAGACCAGCTTTCCCTCTTCCACAGGGCGGGGCGATGCAGTCGGCTCCGTCACATCCTGCTCCGGGGGAGCGGCCTCCTTTGCGGGCTTACCCTTTCCGGCATCCGGGGGAGCAGGAGCTTCGGGAGCTTTCCCGCCACTTCGGGACAATTTGTCTCGTTGTGACGGCTGGGCCCCGCAAGGGCCGCCTTGTCAGCCTTAGACGGGCGGCCCTTGCGGGGCCCAGCCTTTTGGGGTTCTTTTTCAGCCTCCGGCCCGGGGCGCTCTGTCTTATCTGACTTAGGGGGACGGCCACGGCGCGGCTTTTCAGCTTTCTCGCTTTCAACGGCAGGATGCTCCGGTGCAGGAGCCCCGGCCTCCTGTTCACGGGATGCCTCTGCCTTTTCCACCTCGGCCCGGGCTGCCTGCCGCTTTTCTGCCACGAGCGCGTCAATCTGCTCCGCAGAGATTACCACATCTCCGGGATCAGCAGGCCCGGCCTGTTCCGGCGGGTGTTCGGGAACGGCGGCCTCCCCGTGGGCCGGATCAGCCACAGCGGGCGCGGGAGCCTCCTCGGTTTTCTGCACCTCGGGGCCCGTGTTCAGTTTTTCATCTGCCATTCACTAACCTCCTTTTCGTGAAAGTTGCACAATTTTCGAGCTTAAATTTCTGTAATTATTTTTTGCCTCCTTCCGGTCTATCCACGCAAAAAAGCCGCCCAAGATATCACCTGGACGGCTTTCTGCGTAATGTGATAGATCAAATATTATTTTTTTCGGATTGTAGGCTCCGAAAAGCCTTGTATTTACAGCATTCCTAATAAGAAACAATCCTATGCTTATAGATTAACACAGGAGAAATTAAAACGGGCAAAAGACCTCATTGATTACTGTTAAGAAAAAATAAAGTTCCAATTAGCAGAACTTACCTCCCAAAATAGAAAGCGACGACAGAGAGACGTTTGTCTTCCTATCGTCGCTTTTTCTATTTTATAATAAATCTTTTATTGCTTTTCTTCTCTTATCCAACGCTTTTTGTACTTCTTATGTATAGATCTACGAATTGTATCTTTTTTTATTGAAAAATATGTTCTTTTTCCAGCCTAACATATTAGAAATATATATTATGTTTTTTCTTGCCATCTTTATAAAGTTTATATATTGTAGGAATTATAAGGAAAACAATAATACTGATTATAATAATGATTATTATAATGTATTTAGTGATTTGATAACTATTAACATCATAAATAATTTTAACATCACCGTTTTGATCTGTAATCAGTAATTGGGAATAATTGAATGAGAATATATTCAACGGTCCCATATCGTTTCTGATTTCGTATGTTTTGTTATTATTTGTCCTCTTTGTAGCATAAACTGTATTTTTCCAATACAACTGGTTATTTATTGTATCTGCTATTTTATCAACAGCTACAACATCACCTTTTGAATCTACTGAAATCACAATATTACCTCTAACGTTATAAATCAAAATATTATCATTGTCCCACTCCAGCCCAAATTTTCCTGCAGTTTCAAACTCAAATCCGTATTGAAAAGCTCCATCTTCTGAATAAATTTTTATAATTCTTTTGAGAAAGTCAGAAGAACCAACAGCAATGTTTCCTTTTTCATTTACATCAAAACATTCTATAGCTTTTTTATCTCCCTCTTCTGTAATTTTATTAATTTCGAAATTAGATAATATTTCTTTCTCTTCACTTGAAGTAAGTATATCTGTTTCAAAACCGGTATGTATTGTGAAGTGGTAAACTAAAAATGGACACGGAGGGGGTGACTTTTGGACACGAAGATGTAAATTGAAGACACATCCAAATACATCTGTGCACACAGATGGCC
>SFDP01000036.1 GCA_004558185.1 Lachnospiraceae bacterium
GTGAAAATCGGTGTGCAGTCCAGAGGAATGGGCAGATACCAATAAAAGTGTAGTCTGCTTTTTCCTCTGTCCTGACGCCGATTGTTCACGAAATAATTTCAGATTTCCTTCTTAAAGCAAATAATTCTGTTTTCTTCGTCAAAGCCTATATTTAAGTGGAATCTAAATGAATCTTCATTCGTTATTTCACAATCGCTTGCAAACTCTTTACAGACTTTATCTTTCGCCCATTGTTCACATTCAGCGCATAATACTCTTGCAATTCCATGCTTTCTGAACTGCGCATCGACAACGATACCTTCAAGATAACCCACCGGACTTGATTTACAACCTTCTACATAATCATGCCTTAAACTACATAAAGCTAGTCCAACACACTGATTATCTACAAAGTGGACAAAAGCTCCAGTCTCCTCACCATAAAGATATTCTTCTATTATTTCTATAGCTTCATCTTTCGTATTATCTGGCCACAGTTGAACAATCAGTGGCACCATTACCTCAATGTATTTATCCGTTGCTATCATAGACTAACCTCTTTATTTCATAAAATAAGAATTTGCCACTACAACTCGCAAACCATTATATACTCCTCTTCGTTTTCATCAACTATTTCAAATCCTACATTTTTATACATTTTCACAGCATAATTCTGTTTCTGAACAGCTAATGATGTTTTCTTGTATTTACAAATTTTTAATTCTGTGAGCATCTGTTTCATCAGTTCAGTACCAATTCCGTTCCCTCGATATTCCTTTAAGAGAGAAATCGCAAATGATGGTGTTTCGTCATCAACATGTCCATAATCATCCATAATGCGAACCCATACAGCACCAACTATTACTCCATCAGTTTCAGCAACGAAACATATATCACCATCCTTAGTTCCAAATCCATCAACATATACCTGCAGTTCCGGTCGATTGATTATTTCCATAGGTGGTGCATCTAATCCTTCTGGAATATAGATTGCCTCATACAAAAATGTATCTAATACTTTTACTTCTACTTGCCTTAGCTTTCTTATTATGTAATTCATATAAACCTCCGATTTATTGTTATTTATAAATCAGCTGTAATTCCACACATAAGAATACCTCCTAGCGAGTTAAACTGAAATTTCACAGTCGTTTCTCATACCTATTATCCTAATAACAATTGCTTAATTCCCAAGCAAATGAAACAGTAGTCCAATCAAGAAACATACCACTATTGCAACAATTCCAGCTACAATCCCTTTCAGTACATTTTGATATGGTCGTTTTCCGATTTCTCGTTGCTTCTGTATTTCGTCCAATCTTTTACCTTCTGAAAAGGCTACAATCTCTTTGTATGTCTGAATATCGTTGTCTTTTTTCACCTTTTCTACTTTCAAAGCCCAATACATCGTAATTACAAAAAGAATTCCAAACGGAATAAATGCAAGCTGTTCCAACCAAAAGAACAATGGGACTGCCGATAAAATCGTAATTGCAAAATGCACGCCAAAAATGTTACCATAGTAATTGAGTTTCTTAATTTCTTGTTCATTAATTTTTTCTTTCATAATTTCAATATCTCCTTTGATTAATTTATCAATGGAGGTTTGGAATACTTCACTCAAAAGAACCAAACTATTTACATCTGGATAACTTTTCTCATTCTCCCAATTTGAAATAGTTTGTCGAGACACATATATGCGGTCCGCTAATTGTTCTTGTGAAATTTGAAGTTCCGAACGATATTTCTTAATTTGATTCCCGAGTTCCATTCAATACACCTCCTTGCACTTGTATCTTAATCAAAAACAGATATTAATGCTATCAAAAGGCTTTGACAAAGGACTTTTTATCCTTGTCAAAATCTTTTGACACACACAATTGTACTCAAAAGAGCATAAAATTCAAAGTGAACAAAAATCGCTGCGCGATGGCCTGCCAAGGCTGTGGCGCAGTTTTACTGTTTATTTATTAAAAAGGCAGTTGATTCTTCTTTAAAATGTATTTATTGTTAAGTTACCACACAAAACGAAATACTAAAGAAAGCTCCACTGCCTATGAAAATAATACCATTACAAAGCTGCTTTCACAAGCAGTTTTATTTTGCAAATGCTCCTCCATGACAGGTAGTTACTGTTGTTATTACTACTTTTATTTCATGGAGGTTATTTATGTACGAAGATATTTTTGAATTAGTAACTATTGCTGCACGAAAGAGGAATCTAAAGGAATCCACCGCCAATGCGTATTGTCACGCCCTTAGTCCGTTTCTGAATGCTACCGGTAAACCCTGGCAGGAACTTACTATCGCTGATGTTGATGATTATCTTACTGCTAAAAGACTTGCCAGTATTATGCCCGAAACCTACAATCACTACTACGGGGCATTGCGCTTTATGTACAAGCGGGTGCTCAAGCTCAACTGGGACGAAGATGAAATTCCCAGAATGAAACGTGACCGTTCCCTGCCTACGGTTCTTGCTAAAGAAGAAATCGAAGCCATCCTTGATACTACTAAAAGCCTGAAATACAAGGCTATCTTTGCTGTTATGTATTCGGGCGGTCTTCGTGTATCTGAAGCAACCCATTTACATTACGAAGATATTTCCCGCAAAAATCATTCCATCCATATCCGCAACACCAAAAACAGAATGGACCGTTATACCATTCTTGCTGACCGTACACTTGACATTCTGACAGAGTACTGGTTTCAGTGTGGAAAACCCAAAAATATTTTGTTCCCAAGCCAGGCAACCGGAGAATATCTGGATATCTCTGCGGTAAATCAGGTGTTAAGAAGAAGCTCTGAACAGGTCGTACTTGCTAAGCATGTCACTTCCCACGCATTCAGGCACAGCTTCGCAAGTCATCTTCTTGAAGCAGGATGTGATATTAAATATATTCAGGCATTATTAGGACACTTGGATCCTAAGTCTACCGAGATTTATCTTCATGTCAGCAACAAAACTTTGCTTGGCATTAAAAGCCCTTTTGATGTACAGGAGGATTCATAATGGAGCATCCGACTGTACAGGATATATTTCTACGGTTTTATCCGCGATATCTTGATAAACATACACCTTCACCACAGCAATCCAAAGTTGCAAACTGCATCATTAACTGCAAGACCGGTGCTTATGGTGCCAACGTAAGCATGTGTGAGGACTGTGGCCACTTGCAAATCCATTATAATTCCTGCCGAAACAGATGCTGTCCCATGTGTCAGGCTTTGCCTAAGGAAACGTGGATGGACAAGCGACGTGAGGATGTGCTGGAAGCTCCTTACTTTCACGTTGTGTTTACTGTACCACAGGAGTTGAATCCTTTAATCTACAGTAACCAGCAGTTTCTCTATGACGCCTTGTATCACTGCGTTTCAGCAACTATTGAAGAACTGACTTCCGACACAAAACATCTTGGTGCAAGCCAAACGATAGAATAGCAGCCGCTTTAACGCTTGAGGCTAACTTGGGGATGAGAATAAGCGATATTCTACACCTGAGATTCTGCGATATCATCAAGGATGGAGACAGGTATAGACTTAATATTTCCGAGATTAAGACAGGAAAAGAAAGAATTTTCACGGTGCCGGAAGAAATAAGGGAATTTATAGACCAGTACCGCATCAGAAACCGCATGAGCGAACAACAACAGCTTTTTGATTTGTCAGAACGGCAGATATAGAAGCATTTAAAAGCGGCTTGCGATTATCTCGGGATTGATGGCGTATCTACACACAGCTTCCGCAAATACTTTGCTACACAGATATATATAAACAACGGATATAATATCGAGCTTGTGCGCCAGCTCCTGCAGCATTCAAGTACAGCAGTTACACAGAAGTATATCGGCATACAGCAAAAGCAAGTCGAGACAGCTTTACAAAACCACATAAAGCTACTGTAGACAGATGGTTTCTATCGCTTCCTGCACCTTGACAATTATATATTGACCTCGTAGAATCGATTTTAAGCGTTCTTATCACATCGATAGAAGAAAAACACGTTAAACGGTATAAAATCGAAAATAGAGCCATCCTGCAAGCCCACAGTAGCATATAGTAACATACCGGGCAACTAAAATTACTCTTATAACTCCACAAATTATCAATATATGCTTTAATATGCTCAATCTTCTACCATGGCAATCATAAAAAATCTGCGTAAAATCCACGGATAAATTAAATATTTCCAGAAATGAAATTTCAGCTCCAAAATTGACACCTAGGGGGTATCAAAATCTTTTGCAGTATTTTTTAGGAATTGAAGAAAAATAGAACCTGTCTCTCTAAAAATTCCTAATTGAAATTTTCAGTTAAAATCTGAGGGTAGGGGGGAATCAAAAAAACTCGCAATAAATTTGGGTAAAAAAAATAAACCGATTCTGTCTCGATTTATCTTAAGCAGCACTTGCACAGGAATCTCCTTTCCTGTGTATATTTCGTTTGAGTACCTTTTTGAGTACCTTTTGATTTTATGAGTTACGAGAACAGCATAAAATCAAGGCCTTAGAATGGACTAGACGGGAGTCGAACCCGTGTCCGAAGCCCCATCCCCTGTACTTCTACAAGCTTAGTCAATCGGATTACATTCCCTCCTGCATCCGGTGATTGACACCCGGATACATTCAGTAGCTTCATCATACGCCCACATACGCAAAGCTTAGTATGTGTCGTTTCCTATCTAGTCGATGCCAGCTTCTCTATGGATAGGTACAAAGAGACTGACAGCTGCAACTAGGCAGCGTATGCTAAATTATCTTCAGCGTTTAATTTTAATTTTGCGATTAACGTGTCGCAACGGCTTGCTTCTCCAGTTTCAAAAACCCCGTCGAAACCTTGACTAGCCCTTATTCAATTTATTCACCACTGTCCAAACTGCCAAATCAGGCTGCCGGATAGTTGAGATTCTCTTCTCCTTCAGTCTATCGGGAATCCTGCCTAAAGTCAACCGGACTTTGCAAATTATTTCTTAAAAATTTAGGCAAAAAACTAAATTTTATCCGAAATTTCTTATTTTAAACTCCTTTTCTGCCTCTCGCTTCTGATCCTTTTTGGCAATGTCCTGGCGCTTGTCATACAGCTTCTTTCCCCGGCAAAGACCGATTTCCACCTTGGCCTTTCCTTCCTTAAAGTAGACCTGTAAGGGCACAATGGTAAAACCTTTCTCCTTGATTTTCCCTAACAGCTTATTAATTTCTGTTTTATGCAGCAAAAGCTTTTTTACCCTAAGGGGATCCTTATTAAAAATATTTCCCTTTTCATAAGGAGAAATATGCATCCCGTAAATAAACATTTCCCCATTCTCGATGCGGATAAAAGCCTCCTTAATGCTGCATTTGCCCATTCTGAGACTTTTTACTTCAGTTCCATGAAGCACCAGTCCGGCTTCTATTTTTTCTTCTACGAAGTAATCGTGGTAGGCTTTTTTATTATTTGCCACCAGCTTCATCGCTTCTCTGCTCATCTTTTCCTCCAATCCAAAGCGCCTTACGCTGAGAGAGGATTCGGAATCTATGCTTCACACAGAAACGTTCACCCCCTCTTCAGGCTCTCCTACAGATTACACTAACTCCATACATACCGCAAGTTATACTTGTCATACTGCCTATTTATTCCTCTTCTCCACCGACAATGCCAAAATCAATGGTTCTGGAGTCTCTGTCCGTATTCTCCACTCGAATTTTTACCGTCTGTCCCAGCTTATATCGGATTTGTGTACTTCTGCCTACCATTTCATAGGCAGCCTCATCATAGTAAAAATAATCTCCCGGCAGCTTGGACACATGCACCAGTCCTTCCACTGTATTGGGCAGCTCCACATAGATTCCCCACTGGGTTACTCCACTTACTACGCCTTCAAAGCATTCCCCAATATGATTCTCCATATATTCCACCTTTTTCAGCTTATCGGTTTCTCTCTCTGCCTCCTCGGCCCTTCTTTCCAGACGAGAGGACTGGTGGGAAACCTGAGGGAGAATTTCCTCATAATGCTGCTGCTTTCTTCCCTTAAGCCTGCCTCTCAGCCAATCCTTAATAATACGGTGAATCTGCAGATCAGGGTATCTGCGGATAGGAGAAGTAAAATGGCAATAGTATTCACAGGCAAGGCCAAAATGTCCGGTACAGTCTACCGTATATTTTGCCTGCTTCATACTCCTTAACGCCAGCCGGGAAATCATGGCTTCCTCAGGCGTTCCTTCTACCTTGGCCAAGAGCTTTTGAATTTCCTTGGGATGAACCTCCTCCTTGTGTACCTTCAGATAATATCCAAAGCTGCTAAGAAAAGCGCCCAGCTTTTGAATCTTTTCCGGATCCGGTATATCGTGAGTACGATAGACAAAGGGCAACTCCAGCCAGAAAAAATGCTGAGCTATGGTTTCATTGGCAATCAGCATGAACTCCTCAATGATTTTTGTTGCCGTATTCCTCTCATAGGGCTTGATGGCAATAGGCCCGCCCTCCTTATCCAGAACTATTTTGGACTCCGGAAAATCAAAATCAATCGAGCCTCGTTTTTTTCGTTTCCTGCGTAAAATTGCTGCCAGTTCCTCCATGTCTTTAAATAGGGGAACAAGATCGGCATAGGCAGTCCTCTCTTCCTGATCCTTATCTTCCAGAATTTTTTTTACCGAAGTGTAGGTCATCCTTCTGTCCACACAGATTACGGTTTCTTCTATTTTATAATCTACTACCTCTCCTTTTTGGTCAATGGTCATCAGGCAGCTTAGTGCTAATCGATCTACCCCTGCATTTAAAGAACAGATTCCATTGGACAGTCTGTGGGGCAGCATAGGAATAACCCGGTCCACCAGATAGACGCTGGTTCCTCTGCTGAGTGCCTCCCGATCCAAGGCAGAGCCCTCCTGTACATAATTACTCACATCCGCAATGTGCACACCCAGGTGATACAGTTCTCCCTCTTTTGTAAGACTTACCGCATCATCCAGATCTTTGGCATCCTCTCCGTCAATAGTCACCATGGTCAGGCCACGATAATCGCTGCGCCCCTCAAGGTCTGCAGGAATCACCTCCTCCTTTACTCTCTGAGCCTGATTCATTACCTTCTGGGGAAATTCCACAGGCAGGTCAAATCCCCTGACGATGGACAGGATATCTACTCCCGGGTCATTGATATGGCCCAGAATCTCTATCACCTTCCCCTCCGGCTTCTTCTTATCATTGCCGTAATCTGTCAGCTCTACCACTACCTTATGTCCGTCTACTGCTCCCTTAGAACACTCTGCCGGAATAAAAATATCCTCTGCCAGCTTCCGGTTGTCCGGAATCACAAAACCGAAGCTGCGGTTCTTCTGGTAGGTTCCCACTATGGTCTCGGTTCCCCGTTCCAAAATCTTAACTACCTTAGCCTCCTGCCTTTTTCCTCCATGGCGGGGCAGAAGAGCCACCTCCACCGTATCCAGATGATATGCTCCATTAATCTTCCCCTCAGGAATAAACAGATCCTCTTCTCTGCCATCTACCTCCACAAAGCCAAAGCCCTTCTGATGGCTGATAAAGGTTCCCACCAGATGGTCTGCATTTTTCGCTGCAGTCCTGGCATCAAGCAGGGAATATTTTCCCCGTTTGTTTATCTGTATCTTCTTTTCCTCAAGAAGCTCCTCCAACGCCTGCTTAAGCAAAGGTCTGTCTGCTGCTTCTACCCTAAGAAGAATGGCCAGCTCCTTTTCCTTCATGGGTACATATAGCTCATTATTCATCAGCTCTAAAATTGTCTGCTTTCTTTTCTGCCAGTCTTTCATTTTTCCTCTCATTCTGCTGCTCCGGCAGCTTTTCGTTACAGAAGCCTTGATCGCCTGTACAAATATCAGATTGTCTGATTCCCATCAGGAAGTCGATCATTCCATCTCATTGCTTGATCCAACACGAAGCCCCTTGCGAAACATAAAAGGGCATCCTTGTGTTCACAAGAATGCCCGAACTTACTCTAAAATCTTTTAATGTTCAAAATTGCTGCAAGTACAATGAATGCAATGGCCAGATACTTGGTGATCTTCACCAGTGCCCCCTCCATAGAACGGCCTTTATTCTTGCCCCAGTACGTCTCCGCCGCACCGCTGAGTGCTCCCAAACCTGCAGATTTGCCTTCCTGCATTAACACCAAAATGGTTAATACGATACATATTATGATAAAAAGAATTGTTACCACTGTTCTTAATATTTCCATTCTAAAAGACCTCCCTTAGTCACATGCTCTGTATTCTACCATAAAATCTACCTTTTGACAAGGGCTCTGGAAATCTTTTTCCTGAAAATTCGTAACAATTCAATACCTCATTTACAAAATCGCTTTCAGAGTGCCTGCTCTGTCTTTAAGACTGAAAACGAAAAGCCTTCAGCCCCGGGTACTGTGCCCCTTCACCCAGCTCCTCCTCAATTCTGAGAAGCTGATTATATTTAGCTACACGATCTGTTCTGCAGGGAGCACCGGTTTTAATCTGTCCACAGGAAAGAGCCACTGCCAGATCCGCTATGGTGGTGTCCTCGGTTTCCCCGGAGCGATGGGACATCACTGCCGTATAGCCCGCTTCGTGGGCCATCCTCACTGCTTCTACCGTTTCCGACAGGGTCCCGATCTGATTAGGCTTAATCAGAATGGAATTTGCACAGGCTGCACTGATTCCCTTTTTCAGTCGTGTAGTATTGGTCACAAAAAGATCATCTCCTACCAGTTGTACCCGTTTCCCCAGCCTCTCCGTCAATTCCTTCCAGCCCTCCCAGTCTTCTTCGTCAAGACCATCTTCGATAGAATAAATCGGATACTGGCTACAGAGCTGCTCATACAAGTCAATCATCTCTTTTGTGGTTCGCATTACGCCTATCCGTTCGGTGTCCGGTACTCCGATTACCGTTTCTCCTGCCTGGGGCGGCTGATCTTTTATCCTTTCCTCTCGAATGATTTGGCTTTCTCCGGGAAAGTAGTATTGACCTGCATCCGGCTGAAATAGTTCCGATGCTGCTGCATCCATGGCAAATACGATGTCCTTTCCACAGGTATAGCCTGCTTCTTCTACCGCCTTGGTCAGGTAATCAAAGACCTCAAAAGCATCCTTCAGATCAGGTGCAAAGCCCCCTTCATCTCCTACTGCTGTGGATTTGCCGTCTCCCGCCAGCAGCTTCTTTAACTGATGGTAAACCGATGTTCCCATCTCCAGGGCTTCGCTGAAGCAGCCTGCACCTACGGGCATAATCATAAATTCCTGAAAATCCACCGTATTCTTAGCGTGTTTTCCCCCGTTTAAAATATTCATCATGGGTACAGGAAGCTGATAAGCCGTCTGCTGTCCCAGATATTTATACAGCGCCTGTCCCTGTGTTCTGGCGGCTGCTCTGGCACAGGCCAGGGAGGCTCCTAAAATGGCATTGGCTCCCAACCTCCCCTTATTGGGAGTGCCATCCAGCTCCTTTAATAGCTGGTCGATTTCCTTTTGCTTTCGTACATCCTTTCCCAAAAGCTCCTGTCGGATTTCTCCATTAATATGAGCCGCTGCCCGTGTTACTCCAAGCCCGCCATAAGCTTTTTCTCCATCCCTTAATTCCACTGCTTCGAACTGCCCCGTACTGGCGCCTGAAGGCACAGCAGCTCTTCCGGTATAGGCTTTGTCCACAGTGATCTGTGCTTCTATTGTTGGATTTCCTCTGGAATCCAGAATCTGTCTTCCCTGCACCTGTGTAATTAAAAAAGTTTCTCCCATCAATATACCTCCTGGTCAAATTCATTTATTTACCAGTATACCCAGAGGGGAGAAACTTAATCCTTAACATTATTTGATGTTTTTGAGGATTGCGGGAGTACATAGTACGGAGCAATCCGGTATCAGAGGGAGCAAAAGGAAAGCTGTAAAACAGCGATTTTGCGAATGGAGTTCTGAATAGTTCCCATTATTTTATTTCATCCATTACCTTTTGTACAAATTCAGGAATCTGTTCGGTTCTGAACCGAAAGTGTTCAATATTACTGTATAGTTTTTCTCCCTCCTTAATTTCCACCCCGATATAGTAGTTACCGTTTGGATAGCCTCCACCATATTCCTGCCAATATCCCAATTCTTCCAGAACAGCACTGTCCAGAATTTCCTTAAGCCTTTCCGTTTTCTCATAAGCCCAGGCATCAGGCCGTTCAGAAAGAATATAGTCCTCTCCTACCTCCAATCCCTCATTGACAAATACTATCCTTTTTCGTACTCCACTGGAAGCTCCAGTTTCTAATGCCTCATAATCGGTATAGGTGATGGTGATGCTCTTTACCTGCTCCATATAATCCTCGTCACAAACTGCCTGGGGTGCAATCCCGCTTTTCTTCAGCAGGGAAATCGTATTGATAAAGGAGGGATAAATCGGAGCCAGCCACTGGTTAACAAATTCGCTGTTTTTAATTCCCTGTCCTCCTACCATCATTCTTCCAATCGGAATTGTATCATAGATATCTGCAAAATCCACACTGTTTACATCTTTTGCATAAGCCTCAAGCAGTGCCTTTACCTGTTCATCCGGTACAGCATAATTCATTCTGCCATTATCATATTCCGCCTTGAAAATATTGAATTCTTCTGCAAAGTTTTCTTCCATCAACTGATTAGTAGTCGTCTGGTATTGTGGAGTGTGGAAGATTTCATTCAGCACCGCAAGATTGTCGGGATAGCTGAAGTAAAGATAACGATCTATAGTTTTGCCATTTTTCAGCTTAAACACTACCTCTATCCCGGACAGACCTTCGGCTTGCTCAAATTCCTTCGGATTTACCCGGTTATTTAACAGCCCATAGACCATGTCCAATTCCGTGAGCTCCATTTCCACCGGCCAGTAGTTCATGGCAGAAACATCCGTTCCGTCAGAAAGTACCCGCTTATTATCCATATAATTATTGCGAAAAGACAGTGCCACGCTTTCCACCTTCTTCTGTTGGGGAATCGCTTCGTCATAGCCAAAGATATCCCACCTAAACACTGCAAAAATAAACACCACTGCAACGGCAGAAAAGCCTAATCCGGCTAATTCCCTTCTTGCAGCACGAAAATCCGTTTCATAGATTAACCAAATCACAACATGGAGGATACATACTGAGAAAATGGCGCCTCCAATTCCCAACACTTCACTGCGGCCGGAAAGCTCATAAATAAACAGTCCTCCTGCCGACCCCAGAAGAAGCAGCAGGAAAATTTCCAAAGGTATCTTAATTTTGGAAAAGCTAATGGATTTTCCATGGCTTTCACTGGGTCTTACCTTATATAACAGCCAGCCTGCCAAGCCAAACAGGATCACCAGTCCGGCCATGGTAAACATGGTTTCGGAATAGGTATATTTCACCATTTGGTAGCCATCGGAATTACGACTGAATATATAGCGAAAAAAAATCACCAGGGGAGAAAAAAGAGTATTCAACACTTTATCGCTCTCCCGACTTCCATAGGTACGAAAGAAGCTGGCCGCATAAGACCAGTACAGCACTCTGACAGCAAATTCATAGCACAAAAGAACTACTGTCGCCACAAGGCTTACCAGGGTATATCCGGTCAGCATTACCGCCACAATAGCCACATGATAAACTGCCATGAATAACAGTAAATGTGCCAATATCGCCTCGGGAATAAGCATAATCATCTCTCCTGACAGACAGCCATAGCTTGCTGCCACAAGCATTCCAAGACCTAAATTTATTCCATAGGACAGAATAAAGCTGACAATACCATTAAACCAAATCACCAGAAATCTTCTGTTTCTGCTGACCGGCTGGCTATGGTAGAAATTCACCTGCTGTTTGTTATGTAGCCAGGAAAATGCCTGTATTCCCGCTAAAACAGCCAGTAGAACGATAAAAATACTGGACCATTCACTGATTGCAAAGGTTTTTCTGGTGAACTCAATTAACTGCTTATTTACCTCTTGCTGATATCCCCAGTTACGCCTTTGGCTGATGGAATTTAATCCCAGTAAAAGCGCACCGGGAAAGCTAATGAAGAAGGTCAGAACCTGTAACCAGAACACCCATCCCCTGTGCTTGGCATTCTCTATGCAATCAGCTAAGAACAATCTTTTTGATATCATAACCCACTACCTCCGTTTCACTGATAAAAATTTCCTCCAGGCTTAAAGGCAGAACCTCATAAAATACCGTATCCAGGGCAGCAAAGGAAGCGATAATTTCTTCCCTGCTTCCTCTGGCGGTTATGGTATACAGCATCCCCCTCTTATCCATCTGCAAAATGCTCATCTGCCTTCCCGCCTTCGCCGCTTCCTCTTCATTGCTGAAAACACACTGAATTTTCTGAATATTGCACTTCATCTCCAAAAGATCCTTCGACAGCAGTATGCCGCCCCTATGCAGAAGTCCTATATGGTCACATATATCCTCCAGCTCCCTGAGATTGTGAGAGGCAATAATCGGTGTCAGTCCTCGCTGCTCCATATGGCTGGCCAGTATGCTCTTTACCCCCTGGCGCATAACCGGATCAAGACCATCAAAGGTCTCATCACAAATCAAATACTTCGTATTGGCACACAGCCCGCAGATAATCGCCAGTTGCTTTTGCATTCCTTTGGAAAAGGCAGCGATCTTCCTGTCCCTTCGCAATCCAAACTTTTCCAAATAATCATAAAAAGGCCTGGAAGAAAAGTCCTCATATACAGTAGTCAGATATTTCTCCATATCTCTGGGTGTAGCATTGCGGAAAAAGTAGGGCTCATCAGGAATAAAATAGAGCTCCTTGATGGCCTTTTCCTGATCAAACACCTTTTTTCCATCAATCAGGATTTCCCCACTGTCCGGGTGAATAATTCCTGCAATCATTCTCATCATGGTAGTTTTTCCGGCTCCGTTGGTTCCTATAAGCCCAAAAACACTGCCCTCATGCATGGTGAGACTGACATTGTTCACTGCCCAGACATCCTCAAACCTCTTTGATACATTTTCTAAGGTAATCATCTTCTCCTCCATCATACATTCTCAATATATTGAATCATTTCCTTGCGGGTAAAGCCAATACTTTCCCCCTCACTGACCAGCTCTGACAGTTGCTGCTTAAGTTCTGCTTTTTTGGCCTCCTTTAAACTCCCATTGGGCGAAACAAAGTTTCCTCTCCCCTTTACCGTATAGATAAATCCCTGCCTTTCCAACTCTCCATAGGCCTTCTGAATGGTATTGGGATTGATGGATAATTCCATAGCCAGATTCCTTACGGAAGGCAATTTTTCATCCTCCGGCAGGGCCCCGCACAGAATCAAGTGCTTAAACCGTTCCACCACCTGTTCATATAACGGTCTGGCATCCTTTAAGTCCAATACAATCATGGCTCCTCCTTCCTTTTTTGATTCAAGTTTTATATTTTCAAGTGTATTATCACTATTAGTACACTAAGTATACAATTTGAATCTTATTTTGTCAATCCATATTTAAACAAAAAAGGAGCCTTAACGGCTCCCAAAATCCAAAAATGGATTTTATTCTATGCTGCTTTCTTTTCCTGGCACATTCTGTATTCTATCTGTGAATCAACAGTGATCTTCCAGTCATTTCCTCAGGCTGTTCCTTGCCCATAATCTGAATCAGTGTAGGCACGATATCTGCCAGACAGCCACCCTCTCTCAGGGTATAGGCAGGATCATAATTCACCAGGATAAAAGGAACTTCATTGGTCGTATGTGCTGTAAAGGGTGCATGGGTTTTTTCATCCACCATTTGCTCTGCATTTCCATGATCCGCACAGATAAACATGGTTCCTCCCACCTGCTTTATAGCAGAAACGGCCTTTCCAATACACTCATCCACCACCTCTATCGCTTTAATGGCTGCTTCCTGAACACCGGTATGTCCTACCATATCCGGGTTTGCAAAATTAATGATAATCACATCATACTTCCCTCCGGTAATGGCCTCCACCAGGCGGTCGCAAACCTCATAAGCACTCATTTGAGGCTGTAGATCGTAGGTGGCAACCTTAGGAGAGTTCACCAGAATCCTGTCTTCACCCTCATTCGGTTCTTCCACCCCTCCATTGAAGAAAAAGGTAACATGGGCATACTTTTCCGTTTCGGCAATTCTGGCCTGAGTCATCCTGTTGGCTGCCAGCCATTCTCCAAAGGTATTGGTAACAGAAATCTTGTGGAAAGCCACCTCTTTATTGGGAATCGTGGGGTCGTAATCGGAAAAGCAGACATAAACCAAATCCAGTCTTTTACGCTCAAAGCCTTTAAACTCATTGTCGCAGAAGGCTCTGGTAATTTCTCTTGCACGGTCAGGGCGGAAGTTAAAAAAGATCACCGAATCCTTATCCTGAATCAAGGCCACAGGGGCATCATTTTTCCAAATCACCGTAGGCATAACGAATTCATCCGTTTTTCCGGCATCATAAGAAGCCTGTACCGCTGCAGTAGCTGAGCTTTCTTTTTCCCCTTCTCCTTTCGTCAAAGCGTCATAGGCCAATTTGACCCGGTCATAGTTATTATCCCTGTCCATGGCATAATAACGACCCATTACGGAGGCAATTTCTCCTACGCCGACTCTTTCCATCTCCTTTTCCAGCTCCTGGACAAAGCCTTTTCCGCTTTCGGGAGGAGTATCTCTGCCGTCAAGAAAACAATGTACATACACCTTAGACAGTCTGTTCCTTTTTGCCAGCTCTAAAAGGCCATACAGATGGGTATTATGGCTATGCACACCGCCATCAGATAAAAGACCGAACAAATGCAGCGCAGAGCCGTTTTTCTTACAATTTTCCACAGCCTCAAGCAGTGCAGGATTTTCAAAAAAGGTTCCGTCTTGAATCTCCTTGGTAATTCTGGTGAGCTCCTGATAAACGATACGTCCCGCACCCATATTCAGGTGTCCCACCTCGGAATTCCCCATCTGCCCATCAGGAAGTCCTACCGCCATTCCGCTTGCATTTCCCTTAACGAAGGGGCACTCTGCCATCAGTCTGTCCATAACAGGAGTTTTGGCCTGTGCTATTGCATTGCCTTCCTTTTGCTCATTCAGCCCATAACCATCTAAAATCATCAGTACCGTTGGTTTTTTACTCATCATTTCCTCCATTCTAATCTCCGTACACAGAACAGGCAAAGCCTGTTCTATGGCTCAAATAAGAAAGCGCTGTCTTCTATATCATGCTTTGAGCTTCAACATTATTTTGCTATCAGCCTTTACCGCAATTTGATCATACGACTTCTATGACCTTATGTAGTATACCACCCTAAACAGAATTTAGGCAATATGGAGATTGTATTTTTCTCCAAAAAAGACTATCATTAGGGAAACTGATTTTCACTAAATAAGAGAGGCGGATTGTATGATTGGTTTTTTCAGCAGACTATGGATAAAAGACAGGGAGAATACGAGCTCTCCGGCAGTTCGGCAGAGCTATGGTATGCTTTGCGGCGCCGTAGGGATTTTTTTGAATGTACTGCTGTTTTTGGGAAAATTTTTGGCCGGCAGCCTGAGTAAATCCATTGCCATAACAGCGGATGCGTTTAATAACCTTTCCGATGCCGGTTCATCCTTCATTACCCTGGTTGGTTTCAAAATGTCCGGGCAGGAGCCGGATCCGGATCACCCCTTTGGACATGGAAGAATCGAATATCTGTCAGGCCTGATCGTTTCCGGGGCAATTTTGATCATGGGCTATGAATTGATTGTTTCCTCCATCAAAAAAATTCTCCAGCCGGAGGATACTGCTTTTAGCCTGCTGGTTGTCATGATTCTGATATGCTCCATTCTGGTAAAGCTATATATGGCATATTACAACTTTTCCGTGGGGAAGAAGATTGACAGTTCTGCGATGAAAGCAACTGCCACCGACAGCCTGAGTGATACCGTTACTACTACTGTGGTTTTATTTGCCACTCTGATCCAGCACTTCTTTGGCTGGCAAATCGATGGCTGCTGTGGAGTATTAGTTGGTCTGTTTATTCTTTATGCCGGCTTTAGTGCTGCCAAGGACACCATCAATCCACTGCTGGGTCAGGCACCCTCCAGAGAATTTGTCGAGCAGGTTCAGCAAATTGTGCTGAATACCGATGGAGTTTTGGGAATGCATGACCTGATCGTTCATGACTATGGCCCCGGCCGAATCATTATTTCTCTTCATGCAGAGGTCTCCTCCAACGGAAATATTCTGGAGATTCATGACATGATCGACCGTCTGGAGCAAACCCTGAATAAACAGCTTCATTGTGAGGCAGTAATCCATATGGATCCAATCGTAACAGAGGATCCTGATGTCCGTTTATGGAAGGATTACATCCATGATATCCTTCTCTCCATTGACGCCTCCCTTCATATGCATGATTTTCGCATGGTAAAGGGGAATACCCATACCAATATAATTTTTGATATGGTACTCCCCCATAATTACAAGCTGAGTAAAACCTTACTATTGGATGAAATCCAGAAAAAAGTCTGGGAAATCGATGAGCACTATTATGTGGTCATTCAAATGGAACATTCTTATACTTAATTCACCCAACTGATTATAATGACCACTGCTCCCTGATGAACCCTAACACAGCCCATTTCCCCGATGAATTCATTGCTTATCCCTATGGGAAAGCTGTTGGTAAGCTCAGCATGATCCAGAAGATACTTCATGTTCTCTATGGAAACCGTGGTTCTTTCACCCAGCGAAAAGAGGGACAGATAGCCTTCCAAATTCTCCCGAAAGCTGATCTCTTCCTCTTTTGCCACCAGAATCATTCCGGTGCCGTCCATCATATAGCCTACCGCATCATGCTCCTTTAAATACAGCAGGCACTGGATATTGGCCAGAGTATGCTCAAGCCTTCCGCCACTCCCTCCGTAAAGACGAAAGCTGCGATATCCCTCCTGCAGCCCCAGCTTAATGGCTGCAAGCATATCCGTATCATCCTTCTCTCTAGGAATACGGATAACCTTTGTCTGATCCTTTTGAGCTCGCTCCTCCAGCTTTTCTGCCTGTTTACTGCTTAGGGAATCAAAATCCCCCAATACATAATCCGGTCGGATATCCAGCAGACAGCAATATTCATATCCTCCATCTACAGCTATGCACAAATCTCCGTCATTGATGGGAATTTCTGATATGGTCAGATCTCCGGCTCCCACCAGAATACAGTTGCCCTGCCGATTATTCATAGGTGTCCCTATACTCATATTTTCCACCCCAGTCATTAATAGCCTCTGTGGTTTTTCCCTCTTTTGTATAAGTATTTTCCTCAAATCGGAAATTCATTCTTGCATAGGTAGCTTCTGTCAGCTCCATATTTACAGGTGTGGACCACCAATACATCATACAATACTCCGTTAAGGGAAAATAGTTGTCGGATTTGCTTATCGGAACATAGGTAATGGCTGTCCGCTGCTGTCCATTGTCCAGCCATTTGAAGCCCCACACCTTTAAATAGCTCTGGGTAGCAGGCTTCTTTTCCTGGTCCATGAAAGAAAATCCCCACCCCTCCTCAGTATGGTGCAGATATACACCAATATTGCTGAAGGGGATATAGGTTTCTCCACGCCAATAGTCCATGCTTCCTTCAATAAAGGCATCCCGAATGGCGATATATTCATCACTGACCAGAAATTCTCTGGCAATCTCAAAGTTCTCCTTATCAAACTCCTCTAAAACAGGAACAAAAAGCTGTCGTACTTCATCATATTTTTCTAAACACTTCTCCAGAGAGCTTAACTCATCATTCCCCAAAACACTTCCTACCTGCTTAACCAATTCTTCATAAGCAGCAAAGTCCGGGATCGTAAAGGCCAGCTTTTCCGACTGGAATGCGATATAATTCATTAGCTGCCGCTTCATTTCTTCCTTACCGTTTTCCCGGTAAATCGACAGCATTTTTTCTATCACTGCCTGATAACGTTCGTAACCAAAGCCCTCTGTGTCGGAAAGCATTACCGAATTGACTCCCTCTTCATCGGTAAATTCCACCAGCCGTTCATGGCAGGTATCCAGCAGATCATATACACTGGCTTTTTCCCCGTTATCCTCCAAAATCTCCAAAAGTCTTTCCACCGTTTTGAAGGTACAGATTCCCTCATTTATCTCATTGACCGATTCATTATATTTGACCGTCAAATAGGTTTCCTGAATCTGCTCATCCTGGGTTTCGGATATTCCCTTATACAGAATTTCTTCTGCCGCCTTATAATCCTCCATATCCAGATAAAGGTTGGCCATATAGCGATATGCTTTTACCGTACCTGCTTCAATCCTCAGTGCCTCCTCATAGGAAGCCAGCGCATTGGTATAGTCCTTTGCCTCTTCATAAGCCTGAGCCTTACTCAAAAATCTGTTTACCCTCACTTTGGGCAACTGATTATAACCAAAAATACCTCCTCCTATAGCTGCTGAAAAGAGAATGAGTATTCCTGTCTTCTGCCAGAAAACAATACGCTTTCTTCTTATTCTCTTCTTTCTGCGACGTTTCTCATTAGCCTTTGCCATCGGTAGTCAAACCTCTCCTATTCTTCCTTTCCATTCCAGCAATAGGTGCACAAATTGCAGGCAGGGATACCTACCGATTGTATCAAATCATCCAATCGATGATATCGTAAAGAAGTAAAATTTAATTTCTTACGGATTTCTTCATTCATCTGCGCATAGCGCTCTGTTTCCGGATTCGTATATTCCTGTACTACAGCTTCATCAGGATTCTTCCCTTCAATCTGTTTCATCATTTTTCGTGCAATCAGATCCATTTCCGAGGTGGATCTGGAAAAATTCAAATATTTGCAGCCATAAACGATGGGCGGACAGGCCGGGCGAATATGAACCTGTCTGGCTCCGCTCTGATATAAAAATTCCGTAGTCTCGCCCAACTGAGTTCCTCTCACGATTGAATCATCAATGAGCAGAAGCCTTCTGTCACGGATCAAATCATGTACCGGAATCAGCTTCATTTTAGCAATCATATTGCGTTTACTCTGAATGGTGGGCATAAAGGACCTGGGCCAGGTGGGGGTATACTTAATGAACGGCCGGGAAAAAGGAATCCCGGATGCATTGGAATAACCAATGGCATGAGCAGTTCCCGAATCCGGTACACCTGCTACTATATCTGCCTCTACCTGATCCCGTTTAGCCAGAAGCTGTCCGCAATTATAGCGCATCTCTTCCACACTGACCCCTTCATAGGAGGAGGAGGGATAGCCATAGTATACCCATAAGAAAGTACAAATCTTCATTTCTGTACCCGGTTTTACCAGTGTGATCACTTCTTCCGGAGTCATCACTACGATTTCCCCCGGTCCTAATTCCCTATAGTCTGTATAACCGAGATTCAAGTAAGCAAAGCACTCAAAGGCAGCGCAGAAGGCTCCCTCCTTTTTTCCAATCACTACCGGAGTTCTTCCCAGTCTGTCCCTGGCTGCATAAATCCCTCTTTCTGTCATCACCACGATGGTAATGGAGCCTTCGATCAGCTCCTGTGCATAACGAATTCCTTCTACCAGATTTTCTTTCTGATTGATCAGGGAAGCAATCAGCTCTGTAGCATTAATATCACCGCCGCTCATTTCCAGAAAATGGACATGGCCGTTTTTTAAGAGCTGATTGACGATTCCGTCAATATTGTTTATCTTGCCTACGGTTGTCAGAGCAAAGGTACCATGATGTGAACGAACCAGTAAGGGCTGGGGCTCATAATCGGAAATACAGCCAATTCCCAGATTCCCTTCCATCTGGTTTACGTCTTTTTCAAATTTGGTTCTGAAAGGGGAATTCTCAATATTATGAATGGAGCGATCAAAGCCCTTTTTTCCATAAACGGCCATTCCTCCTCTTCTGGTTCCCAAATGGGAGTGATAGTCTGTCCCAAAAAACAAGTCAAAAACACAATCCTCTTTTGATGCTACTGCAAAAAAACCACCCATGATTCTCCTCCATTCAACCGGCCTTATGATTATTCTTTTGCCTTTACTGACTCCTTATGACCCTGATTCGAGGTATCGCTGGACATTGTACAGCGGCCATCAAAATGAGCATCCTCATCAATGACCAGTCTTCTTGCTGTAATATCTCCTTTTACCTTTCCGCTGGAAAGGATTTCCAGTTTCCCGCTGGAGATAATATCCCCCTTTACCTGACCTGAGATCATTACATTCTGAGCATTAATATTTCCGGTAATGCTCCCCTCAGGACCCAGAATCAAGGTTCCCTTACAGTTACAGTTTCCGTTGATTGTCCCATCTATGCGAACTGTATCCTGGACAATCAGATCACCGTTAAAAACGGCTCCTCCACCTATCAGCGTACTGATCTTCTCCTGTGGCTGCATAGAATCTACACCTTTACTTTTTCCTATCATAGCTTCCTCCTTTGTATATTAAACCTTAACCCTCCAGTTTCATTACCTGGAAGGGATTTACAGCCTCATTATCCAAAATAATCTGGTAATCCAGTTGCGTATTGTTTGTCAAAATGGTAAACAGTGGAGTTCTGGCCTTCACCTGCTCACCCTCCTTCACTCTGAGTTCTACTTCTTTATTACAAAAATAACGTGAAATGTAACCGCTGGTATGTTCTATTTCAATGCTGTGCAGATAACGCTCATCATAATCCACAAGCCGTACAACTCCGTCTCCGGTAGCCACAACATTATCCCCTGACTGCATTCCTATAGTCAGATAGGGTTCTTCCTCAGTAAAGGTTCCCTGCAGATCACCTACCCCATCAGAGGGGTAAAGCCTTGGCAGCGCAGTATCTGTACTGCTGCTTTCTTCCGTATCTACCTGTGTTTCTATCGTCTGCTGCAGCTCTTCCTTTTCCTGTGTCAGCTTCTCTCCATCAGCCACCAGTCTGGCATTCTCTTCCTCCAGTGCCAGCAGCCGTTCTTCCTGCTGTTTTAGCTGAACCTGAAGCTGATACTCTCTATACTCGCCGGTTGCCAGAAGGTAGATTATGAATCCCAGTCCGATGCATAAAATCACCAGCAATCCTCCCAGCAGCCGAAGACAAAAGGCAGATAGCGTAAACTGCCGACTTCGATTATCAATATGAGATACAAGGATAAAGGAATACATTTCCTTTCTCTTATGTCTTTCTTTCATGAACGGGCCTCCTACGTTTGCAATCATACCACAAAATAGTGAGGAGTGGAAAGTTACTTTCAAACTTTGGTAAAATAGTAGGAAATTTCTCTGTTTTTTTCAGCATAACCTAGTAAAATTGCCGTTGCTTTTTGGCAAAAAAAGGATTTTCCCATTCTATCCGGGAAAATCCTTTTCTAGGCTAAGCATTTTTAGCTTCTGGTTTTTTGGAAATCAATGACATTACAGCACCAACCACACAGGTAATACCTATAATGATAAATGCCATACTGTAGCTTCCTGTACGTGCTACGGATTGAACAGCAATCTGCGGTCCGATTAGACCGCCAATTCCATATGCCAGGAAGATAAAGGCATAGTTTGTACTGGAATATTTTACTCCGAAATAGTCCAATACGATTGACGGATAGGCTCCCATCATGGCACCAAAGCATACTGCCAATCCACCTATTCCCAAAGCAATGGTCGTAAAGCTGGTCATCATTTGCAGAGTAATCAGTAAAATTGCGTTAATGATGTAAATGATCGTTACTACCCGCTGGGCTCCGATTTTATCCGAAGCAGCTCCACTCAGGAATCGACCTGCCGTATTAGCAATGGATAATACACTGACGATCGCACCGGCCTGGGCAACAGTCAGACCTGCAATTTCCTGGCTGATGGGTGAAGCATGGCCGATCACCATAAGACCTGACATATTCGCAAACAGATACATGATCAATAAGAACCAGTATTGCTTCGTTTTTAACATTTCCGAAGAAGTATAGTCCTTTCCTGCCCCTTTCCCCTTTATCACTGCCGGAGGTGTCCAGCCCTCCGGAACATATCCATCCGGCGCTGCCTTCATCAACGGGGCTCCGATCAGCATACCCACAATAGTAATTGCAGCCTGTACCAAAAATGTTTTATTAGGTCCAAAGCTGGTAATTAAAGAGGTGCAGATTGGCGCAAAAATAATAGAACCAAGGCCGAAGCCCGCTACTGCCAACCCCGAAATCAATCCCTTTTTATCCGGAAACCATCTTACACAGGTAGCAATCGGCACTCCATATATAAAGCCTACGCCAATACCACCAAGAACACCAAAGCCCAGATAAAGCAACGGAAGGGATGCTGTCAGTCCACTGATTACCAACCCCAGAGTAAGGCTGACTGCCCCGATCATAGCTACCTTGGTAGGTCCCAGCTTAGGTAATAATTTTCCTGCCGGAATCATCGTAATAGGAATCAACAGTGTGGCAATGGACATCGTCAATGACACACTCCCTCTCTCCCAGCCGTTTGCTTCCATAAGCGGATTGACATAAATGCTCCAGCTATAAAGCATACCTGCACAGAACTGACAGATGATTCCCCCAATTACCACACGCCAGCGTTCTGCATTACTCGTTTTCCCCATAGTAAATACCTTCCTTTCTATTTTCCAGAGGCTTTCTCTGGATAATTTTTGTCCATTATAGCATAGCCTCTGTTCTGCCACAAATAGAAAAAAGAAAGGCCCTTTTAGTAAAAATAACCCATCTTTGGCCATGCAGCTTAGCCCCGGCCGAAGATAGGTTATCTCTGTTTTATACAAAAAATATTAATTTTGTTAGCTATTTCTAACTAAACTTTCATGCCTATTCGGCATGAATAATCTGCTATTTGTAATTCACAATTTTACCAAAATCTGCCTTCAAAGAAGCGCCTCCTACCAGGCCGCCATCAATATCAGGCTGTGCAAACAGCTCGGCTGCATTGGCTCCATTTACAGAACCGCCGTACTGAATACGAACCGCTTCAGCAGTGGCTGCATCATACATCTCGGCAATACACTCCCGAATACCTTTACATACCTCCTGCGCCTGCTCAGTGGTAGCTGTTTTTCCGGTACCAATGGCCCAGATCGGCTCATAAGCGATAACCATAGAAGCCACCTGTGCAGCACTGATCCCTACCAGATCAGACTTAATCTGTAAACGGATCCAGTCCATGGTCACTCCCATTTCTCTCTGCTCCAAAGACTCTCCACAGCAAAGAATAGGAGTAAGTCCGGCTTCAAAGGCCTTCTTTACCTTCTTATTTAACAGTGCATCATCCTCTTTGAAATAGTCACGTCTTTCCGAATGTCCCAGAATAACGTATTTTACCCCTGCATCGGTCAGCATTGCTGCAGAAATTTCACCGGTAAAAGCACCCTTTTCTTCAAAGTACATATTCTGAGCACCAATCGCTACATTACTTCCCTTTACTGCTTCTGCTACGGGGATGATGTCGATTGCCGGAACACAATAAACTACTTCTACATCATCACTTGCTACTAAAGGTTTTAACTCTTCCACTAATTTTACTGCCTCACTGGGAGTCATATTCATCTTCCAGTTACCGGCCACAATTTTCTTTCTTGCCATTTTTTCCTCCATTCCGAAGTATCATTTATTTTTAGACAAATAAATTACTGCTGCGTAATTTATCCAGCGCCTTCTATCCTATGCTTACTTCAACGATTTACTTGTCATCTGCCGCTGCTACACCGGGAAGCACCTTGCCCTCCAAGAATTCAAGGGAGGCTCCGCCGCCGGTAGAAATGTGGCTCATCTTATCCGCAAAGCCAAGCTGGTTAACTGCTGCTGCAGAATCTCCACCGCCAATGATGGTAGTCGCATCAGTTTCTGCCAGAGCCTTAGCCACCTCAATGGTTCCCTTTGCCAGAACGGGATTCTCAAATACACCCATGGGGCCGTTCCAGACAACGGTTTTTGCCGTCTTAACTGCCTCAGCAAACATTGCCGCAGATTTAGGGCCAATATCCAGTCCCATCTTATCTGCCGGAATAGCATCTGCCGCCACATAGTCTACCTTGATTTCTGCATCAATCGGTGAAGGGAAGGCTTCGGCTACGGCCGCATCTACAGGAAGAAGCAGCTTCTTGCCTAATTTTTCTGCCTTGGCTACCATTTCCTTACAGTAATCCAGCTTTTCATCATCCACCAGGGATTTACCGATCTCCATCCCCTGTGCCTTTAAAAAGGTAAATGCCATTCCGCCGCCAATAATCAGAGTATCGCATTTTTCCAACAGATTGGAAATTACGTTTAATTTATCTGCTACCTTAGCACCGCCGAGAATCGCAACGAAAGGTCTTACGGGATTCTCAACCGCATTTCCTAAGAAATCAATTTCTTTCTGCATCAAATAACCAACTGCACAGTCACCGCCCTTTGCACGAACAACATCGGTAACTCCGGCTACAGAAGCATGGGCACGATGAGAAGAGCCAAAAGCATCACACACATATGCATCGCAAAGTTCTGCCAATTCTTTTGAGAAATCTTCTCCGTTTTTGGTTTCTTCTTTACCTCTGAAACGGGTGTTCTGCAATAAAACAACATCTCCCTCTTTCATGGCAGCCACTGCCTGAGTTGCCGCTTCACCGGTAACATTGTAATCTGCTACAAAGGTGACCTCTTTTCCCAGCTTTTCGGAAAGTCTTTTTGCTACAGGTGCTAAAGACTCCTTCTCATTAGGACCTTCCTTAACCTTGCCTAAATGGGAGCAGAGAATAACCTTACCGCCATCGGCTATCAGCTTGTTGATGGTGGGAAGCGCTGCATTGATTCTGGTCTCATCCGTAATCACACCATCCTTGAGCGGAACGTTAAAATCGCATCTTACCAGTACACGCTTTCCCTTTGCATTAAAATCGTCTACGCTTTTCTTGTTTAATGACATCCTTTTGCCTCCTTACTTTTAATGAAAAAAAGGCCCGGTCCTTAAGACCGGACCTTAACAGGTCTTTTCAGATTCTTATTCTTAGCCTAACTCAGCGAAGTATTTAATGGTACGAACCATCTGGCTAACATAAGAATTCTCGTTGTCATACCAGGAAACAACCTGCACCAGATTGTCAGGGCCAACCATAGTCTGTGTTGCATCAAAGATAGAACCGAAGGTGCTTCCGATAATATCAGAAGATACGATTTCATCAGTATTATATCCAAAGGACTCGGTAGCTGCTGCTTTCATTGCTGCGTTGATGTCCTCTTTTGTAACGCTCTTTTCTACTGTTGCTACTAAAATAGTTGTAGAACCGGTAGGGGTAGGAACACGCTGAGCAGAACCGATCAATTTACCGTTTAATTCAGGAATTACCAAACCGATAGCTTTAGCAGCACCTGTGGAGTTGGGAACGATGTTGCAGGCACCTGCACGGCTTCTTCTCTTATCTCCCTTTCTCTGAGGGCCGTCAAGAATCATCTGATCACCGGTATATGCATGAACGGTGGTCATGATACCGGACTTGATGGTTGCCAAATCATTTAATGCCTTTGCCATAGGAGCCAAGCAGTTGGTTGTGCAAGAAGCAGCAGAAATAACTTTGTCTTCTTTGGTTAATGTCTCATGATTTACATTGTAAACGATAGTAGGAAGATCATTTCCTGCAGGAGCAGAAATAACAACCTTCTTAGCACCTGCGGTCAAGTGAGCGGATGCCTTATCCTTGGAGGTATAGAAGCCTGTACATTCCAACACTACATCTACGTCTAAATCTCCCCATGGAAGCTCGGCTGCATTAGCCTTAGCGTAAATGGTGATCTTCTTTCCATTAACAGAAATATAATCCTCACCTGCCTCTACAGCACTTGCATACTTGTAAGGGCCCTGTGCAGTATCGTACTTTAATAAATGTGCCAGCATTTCAGGACTTGTTAAGTCATTAATTGCCACTACCTCGTATCCTTCAGCATCAAACATCTGTCTGAATGCAAGACGACCGATACGACCAAAACCATTGATTGCTACTTTTACTGCCATTTTAATTCCTCCTAAAAATGAATTTATATTTTTTGACGAAGCCGCTTCGCTATCGGTAGCTTGTCAAAATTTTATCAGCAGAACCATTTTACATAATTTGTTATTAAAATTCAAGATGTAATTCTAAAATAATTCTAAATACCACTCTTTTTTCCCTATTTTCGTAACTTTGCCGAAAAACCTTTGTCCCTTACACTTCCTATATGGTAATATAACCATGATACCAGGGTCAAAAGGTCTGAACCCACATGAGCTTGCTCAAATGTGGGTGAATGTCCTTGAGACCCGCCAAAATATGAGCTTAAAAGTGGGG